>JBDUCF010000291.1:0-4107 GCA_040003545.1 Pyrinomonadaceae bacterium
AAACATGTGACGGTTGTGCGGCGGAACTGCTGAGGCAGCGTCAGTTGCTTTGCGAGCTTGACGTTGCGCTTAATGAAACGCAGACCATGACCTTGCCGCCGAACTTTGCGCAAGTCATTGCCGCGCGCGCGGAAAGTCATATGGGAGGCATGCGCGATCGCTCCGAAAGACGACAAGCCCTGCGCGTCAGTCTGATATTGGCCATCGCATCCTTTGCGCTGATCGGCGCTGCTTCCGGCGAGATGGTGTGGCGTCCGGCGCGCACCCTTGCTTCCCGTCTGCAGGGCGTTTTCAATTTCCTCTGGGACGCTGTATATCAAGCCGGCACCGGCCTAACGATTATCTTTCGGATGCTAACGCGCAGCTTCGTGTTCGAGTCGCGACCGCTCGGATCCCTCATTCTGCTCCTCTTTGTGACGGCCATCACTTTGCTACCGCGCTTTATCGCCCGCTATCACCGCGCCCAAATCATTGAATAGAGGTCACGCAACATTCACGCCCTTCCGTCAATGATTGTGAGTGAAGTCTCGCTCGAACAACCCATTCACCTGTCTGCCGATTCCATTGCGCTAAAGATAACGGCGTGTATGTTCCTTCTGTTATTGGCGGTCGCCGGAATCCGGGCGCAGGCAAACCCGCAAGAGTGGCCGGACGACACGTCGGCGCTGGTTATAGACGGCGTTAGTGACAGCACTGTGTTCGGCATGGGACGGTCCCTCAAGATCACCGGGACTGTGAAACAAGGCGCGATCGCTTTTGGGGGAGACGTGTTTGTCGAAGGCAATGTTGAAGGCGACGTTGCAGCGGTTGGTGGTTCGGTTATTCAGCGAGAAGGTTCGCACATCGGTGGTGATGTAATTATCTTAGGCGGCACCTATCACCACGGAAAGGTCGCCCCCGGTCGTGACCCGCAGAAAGTGACAATCATGTACGCGGGTTATGAAGACGAACTGCGAAAGACCATGCGACAACCTTCGACACTTCTGAGCCCGCAATTGTCGCCGGTCTTTCTTGGGCTTCGGTTGCTGGCAGTGCTGTTCTGGTTCGTAGTTTCGCTGGCTGTCACGGCCGCGATGCCAAGTACCGTCAGCCGCGCGATGGCCCGGCTGCAGCTAACCAGCTTGCGTGTGGCTTTCATAGGAGTACTGGGCGCGATCGTAATTGGCCCCGGAGTGTTTTTCTGCCTCTGGCTGTTACCTACTCCCGTCAGCGTCCTGGTCGGAATAATGGCGCTGCTGCTCTTAATAGTTGCAACCTTGTTTGGCCGCGTTGTCATTTTCGCGGCTACCGGACGGTGGTTGCAGCGGCGATTGTTTGCCAAACGGGCACAGTCGGAGTCAATTGCCCTGCTACTCGGCGTTAGTTTCTGGATATTCGTTTCTTCGCTGCCCTACATTTGGCCTGTGGTCGTTGGAGGCATGCTAATCATAAGCCTGGGACTCGTGCTGACCGCCCGCTACCGAATGACATGGAAACGGCCGGAAAGCGCGTAACTGGGTCGTTCTTCTGCTAAACCTCACAAATCATGTAACCGATCACCCCTCTGCGGCGTCTTACTGATGAAGGAGTCTATCCTGAGGGGCCGCGGCAGGAAGGTTGTGGGAACTTTGCGCCCCAACGTGCGTGCAAGCGCTGGCCGCTGTCTTTCAGATTAATATTAGGGTGGCACTTCTTTGCAACCGGGCGCACCGGTTTTGAATCTATGCTAACTCGCGCGGCGACCGGAACCCGCACGATTTAGTGACTTTAGTTAGAACATTAGCCCTTGATCGTGCGTAACAATAAAGACCGTTACCGGTGAATTCAGCCGAGTATATCGAATCCACAAAACTCCAGACCTGGCCGCGGCGGCTTTTAAGAAAAGGAATACAGGAAAATGATCAGAGCATTCATTTGTGCGTTTGCGGTAATCATTATCAGCATTGCCGGCGTCGCTCAAACGCCGCGAGCTTCATCGGCCGCTTCCGCGGCCGGGGCACAGGCGCAAAGCGGTGACCCCGCGATTACCGGTACACGCGTTTACGGCAAGGTTAGCGAGGTGAATGGCCCCGCCGGGCAGATGACCGTCAAAACTGATGCCGGTTCGGTTGTGACGGTGAAGCTCTCCGAAAAAACTACCTATGAGCGCATGCCGCCGGGCGAGACGGATCGCACCAAGGCAGTGGCGATTACTTTGACCGACATCAGCATCGGCGATGGCCTCTACGCGCGCGGCAGGGTATCGGAAGATCGTAAATCAGTGCCCGCTCAACAAGTGGTTATCGTTAGCCAATCAGATATTGCGAAGAAGCAGGACAAAGAGCGCGCCGAATGGCGACAGCGCGGCATTCTTGGAACGATTAGCGCGTTGAATCCGGCGGCAAAGGAAATTACGATTACCTTTCGATCAATGATGGGGCCGCAGCCGGTTATCATTCCGGTGACGGATAAAATCAAGATGCTGCGTTACGCCCCGGATTCGATCCGGTTTAGCGACGCCAAGCCCAGTACCCTCGCAGAGCTGAAGGTTGGTGACCAACTGCGGGCTCTTGGTGAAAAAAGCGCGGATGGAACACACTTTGCTGCGGAGAAAGTGGTGACCGGTTCGTTCCGCACGATCGGTGGTGTGGTGACGGCGATCGATGTGGCAACCGGCGAAGTTAAGATCAATGATTTGCAAACCAAGCGACCTCTGACCGTGGTCATCAAGCAAGATGCGGTACTGCGTCGCTTTCCGCAGGACATGGGAATGATGATGGGCATGGGAGGTGGCGCCGGCAGAGGCCCTGGAGGTCCAGGCGCCGCAGGGGCGCCGGGAGCTAATGGAGCGCGGGGAAATCCATCCGGCCAACCGGGCGGGCGGGCGCAAGGTGCGAGTGCTGGTGCTGGCACAGGGCCGGGTAACGGGCCTCGCGCAGGCGGTGGCGGCATGAATATTCAAGCCATGCTTGAACAGTTGCCCACAATATCTCTGGCTGACTTGAAGGTAGGCGACACGATTATCGTTTCCAGTACGACCGGGGCCGATCCTTCGCGTTTGACCGCAATCACACTTGTGTCCGGAGCCGACACATTGCTCAATCTTCTCGCAGCCAGACAACAGCAAGGCGGACAGCCCGCCGGCGCCAATCTGGGCGGAGGCGGTGGTGGTGGGGGCGCGGGCATAGGGTTCTTTGGAGGTATCGGACCGTAAATTAACGGGAGCGACGGAAGCATGCATCGCGATTGCGCTTCCGCTTTCGAATCAACTGTAGCTACAGACATAGCGATCATCATGAAACTAATTTCAAATTCTTTGTTGAGAAGCCTGACCGTCATACTGGCGCTGGCTCTCTTTACGTCAATAAGCTTCGCGCAAGGGCGAGGTAGTTTGCGCGGGCTGGTAGTGGATGAGTTTGGCGCGGCAATTGTCGGCGCCACCGTGACCTTGACGGATGCTTCCGGCACGGCAAAAACCGCTACCACCAATAACGAAGGCGTGTATACGTTCACCGGGCTGGCACCGGGGAAATATGCCGTCCTGGCTGCAGCCACTGGCTTTGCTCCGTCGGAAACCGTGACGGCGCAGCTTACGGCCGGCCAACGCCAATCTCTAAACCTGACGCTCAAGGTGACGATTGAAGAGCAAAAGGTAACCGTTGCCGCCGAACAGCCGGTAAGCACTGAGCCGACGAACAATGCAAATCAACAAGTGCTGACGGGCAAGGATCTGGACGCACTACCTGATGACCCGGATGAGCTGGCTGCTGCGCTACAAGCGTTGGCTGGGCCGTCGATGGGACCCAACGGTGGAACAATTACGATCGATGGGTTTTCCGGAGGGCGGATGCCGCCGAAAGAATCCATTCGCGAAATTCGGATCAATCAGAATCCCTTCGCCGCGGAAAACGATCGCCCTTCGGGCGGTATCAATATTCTGACCAAGCCCGGAACAGACAAGCTTCGCGGCGGTTTATCTTTCAACTTTAACGATGAAAGTTTGAATTCGCGCAATCCGTTTTCGACTAACTCGCCCAAGCGGCCTCCGTATCAATTGCGTCAGTACGGCGCAAACCTGAGTGGACCATTAGTCAAGAACAAGGCTTCTTATTTCTTCGATTTTGAACGCCGTGAAGCGGACGATAACGA
>JBDUCF010000292.1:0-4098 GCA_040003545.1 Pyrinomonadaceae bacterium
TGGAGGCGCTGCGCAAGGTCTACCACGCCGACGCCATCGCCAACGAGCTCCGTCGCTAGCGATGTAACGCAAACTTTAGTTTGCGGGCATAACCAAGTGTTCTAGTTTAGAAAATAAGTAAACGATCCACTAAATCACACTAAGCAACACTAAACTTTCTTCGTGAACTTTCGTGTACTTCGTGGATCGTTTTTACCAACTGAACGAGCAAAAGGTCTCAAAATAGGACACTAGCTTACTTTCCGATTGCGTTGCCCGCTCACCCATTTTGTAATACTCTAAGGACGCACAATCAACAAAGAATCCCCGCTGCCACAGATCATAAAACACCGTTAGGATGTCAGGCCTATGAATCTCAGAGTCTTATCAGCAATCACACTAGCCATCGGCACGTTCGCGTGTGGCGCTAAACTCAACTCCTCAATCGTCGGCGCCGATGACCTCAAGCCTCGTAATTCGCCGGTTGCGGTCGGTGAGATGGCCCCGAACTTTACGCTTGAGGATCAAAACAATCGAAAAGTTACACTTTCGGCGACGCGTGGCAGCATGCCTACGATACTTGTCTTTTATCGAGGCAACTGGTGACCCTACTGTGCTCGGCAGTTGGCCGAGCTGCGTTCGCTTACAAATCGTGAAGCGCAGGTTCGCATCTACGCCATCAGCGTTGATAGTCCGGCCGAAAGTAAGCAGTTTGCGGAAAAGATTTCCGCCGACGGTAAAGGAGAGATCAACTTTCCCATTTTGTCAGACACCGGTCATCGGGTGATTGACGCCTATGGAATTCGCGACCCGGACTACAACGGACAGAAGTTCGAAGGCATCCCGCACCCCACGGTTTACCTCATCGATAAGGATGGAAAAGTTGCCTGGTCCAAGGTCGAGGCCGACTACAAAGAGCGCCCCAACAACGACGAAGTGGAAGCGGCTTTGAAGAAGTTACAAACCGGGGCAGTAGCCCGACCGTGAGGGAGGGCTCGCTCAATGAAAATTGCTAATCATTACCACGTCGCTCGCGACCATGCCGCGGGCGACCAGGAGTTGCGTCCCATCGCGCGACCACTCAAACGAGAAAATGCGATCGGATTTGAACGTGGTCAATTGTTTGGGCGCGTCGCCGTTGATCGGCTGCAGCCAGATATTAGAGACACCAGCGCTGGTTACAACGTAGGTCAGCGCCCGGCTATCCGCGGTCCAGCGTGGCGGCGTTAACCCCCATACTTCACCGGTGAAAATGGGCGCGTCAAAGACACGCGTGGGCTGTCCTCCGGCGAGAGGAAAGATTGCCAGCTTAAGCGGCGAATTCGGCTGTTCCTCGCGATAGAGACAGGCCATGGATTTACCATCAGGCGAGAAGACAGCGGCGGTCGTGTACTTATCGGTGAGCTGCTGAGGAGCCCCGCCATCAATCGAGACGCGCCAGAGCGTCGGCTTACCTGCACCGAGCAACGTATAAACGACCCACTGGCCGTCCGGCGAACATTGCGAATGGTCTTCACCGCTGCCACTGGTCAATTGTCTGGCATTGCTGCCATCGATGTCGGTGCGCCAGATGTTTGGTGTCCCGGCGCGATCCGAGGTGAAGATAATGTAACGGCCATCGGGGGAGACTGCCGGGTCATTGTTGATGCGTGAATTTTCGGTCAATTGCCTTTGATGGCTGCCGTCAGCATTCATCATCCAGAGGTCCAAATTGCCGCTGGCATTCGAGCCGTAGACGATCTTCCCATCGGGAGTCCAGGCGAGGCCGTCGCGGCCATCAATCTGAGCCGCACCGGAGCTAGTTCGGGTCGCGCGATTCGCGTCGCCATTGGGCGCCAGCCAGATGCTGGAACTCGTCTCAGACTGCACGGTCACCAGTCGATTAGCGTCTGCCGTTAGACTAACTCCAGTGTAATTATTCAAATCGGTCGTAATCCGTCGCGCTTCGCCTTCCGGATAAGAGACCGACCAGATCTGTTGCGCTTCAAAACTACCCGACTCTTTTTCCGACGCGCCGAGAATTAGAGCCCGACCATCGGCGGCCCAGGCCAACTGGCCCATAAACATCCAGGTTTGATTTCCAATCTGTTTCTCCCTGCCGCTTTCAACTGCTACCTCAACTACATAGGTGTTAAAGCTGGGAACGAAACTCCCGGCGCCGCACGCGATTGTCTTCCCATTCGGCGCCCAGGCGACTGAGCGAAAGAAGTTTGGCAACTTGCGCGTCGCGAGTTTGCGCTCGCCGCCGCCATTTGCTCCCGCGATCATCAGCACATCTTCTCCGGCGTCGGGAAAGTTTCGAATGAAGGCCAACTGCTGCCCGTCAGGCGAGAAGGTGATAGCGCTGCCTACGTTTGAAATCAGCCGGCGTGGGTTTCCGCCCAAGCCGGCAATTTGATAGAGATTCGCCGTAGAACTGTTTTTCCCAGCGGCTACGTAGTAGATGAAATCGCCATCCCGCGAAAAAGTGAGTCCGGCGAATTGCACCTCAGATGGCGGCACGATCTGCACATCACTATTTGTGTTGACCTGGCGCACGCGCAAACTCTGCTGTCCGTTCTCGCTTGCCACATGGACCAGGTATTTACCGTCAGGCGAGATCGCCGCTTTATCCGCATTGCCAGTGCTGGTGAGGCGGGCAATTTTCATGGTACGCGAAGGACTTGAGACGTTGGTGGGCGAAGTCGGTATTACTGTCCAGCGATAGACCACGAACAACACGATCGCCAGCGCTGCCAAGCCGATAACTCCAAGGACCAGCGCGAGGATCCCGGGATGGGATTTGATTTCGCTTATGACGTATTCGGCAGCCGAGTTGGATTTCTGAACATTAATCTCTGCGGTGCGCGAAGTTAGCAGGGAGTTTCGGGCGCCGGCCCCGCCGGCACTTGTGCCCGACGTTTGTAGTGCCGGCGGAGACGGTTGTTGAGACATCTCAATTTCGGCATTGAAATCCAGCTCGCGCCGCAGATCTTTAAGATCCAGGGCCAGCTCTTTGGCCAGGTGGTATCGCTCCTCGCGATCCTTGCGCAATGCCTTGCGCACGATGCGTTGGAGTTCATGGGGAATATCCGGCGAGTGGCGTTGCAGCGGCAGCGGCTCGGTCCTCAGTATCGACGCCAAAACGTCGCTGCCCGTCTCCCCTTCAAAAGGAACTCGTCCGGACGCCAATTGATAAAGCAGCACTCCCAGACTCCAGATGTCGGTTTGTTCATTTACTTCCAAACCGCGCGCCTGTTCCGGCGACATGTAGTTGGCGGTTCCCATTACCTTTCCCGGCTCAGTCCTCACCACCTGCACCGTCGCCGCGCCGGAATCGCTATGGAGTCCTTGATACTCAGTCAGCTTGGCGAGACCAAAGTCGAGCACCTTTACATAGCCATCGCGACGCACCATGACATTCTCTGGTTTGATGTCGCGATGCACGATGCCGGCGGCGTGGGCGGCGGCCAGCGCGGAAGCGATCTGGCTACCAATGTCCAGCACCTGTGCGATCGTTATCGGCTGTTTCGCCATGAAGTCGCGCAGCGAGACGCCGTCGATGAATTCAGTGGCGATAAAGTCGGTGTCGTCTTCCGATCCGATTTCGTAAATGGTGAGTATGTTCGGATGGTTCAAAGCAGAGGCGGCAAAGGCTTCCTGTTTAAAACGGCGCAGACGTTCCTCGTCGCGGGTGAATTCCGGGGGCAGAAGTTTTAGCGCCACCGGCCGGCGCAGTTGATTGTCCTGGGCGAGATAGACCTCGCCCATCCCGCCCACGCCGAGCAGCGAGCGAATCTCATAACGGCCAAGACGTTTGCCGGCAGGGGTAGACATTTCTCTGTTTACTTTCTGACCCTGGTGATATCGCGGCACTCACTCTGGATCTAAGCAATGCGGCCGAACCCGCCGGCCTTATGTCTCGCGAATATCCCGGAGTGTGACATGTCTTAATGGCGCAGACTTCATGAAACTCTGATCAAAATATCGCGAAGCGGTTAAGACCTCCAGCCCAGACCTTACCTGTAGGCCGCAAACTGCGCACCTTATGTCTCGCGAATTTCCGGTACGTGACATGTTTTTAGCTGTACAGACTTCAGCAACCTCAGATCAAGTACCGCGAAGCGGTTGCGACCTCCA
>JBDUCF010000038.1:0-13896 GCA_040003545.1 Pyrinomonadaceae bacterium
CGATTCGATTTCGCCCAAAGCAAACGCTGCCATCTGACGCACGTCGGTGTCCCTGTCTGTTAATAGCATCTCAGCCAATGTGGGGATGGCCTTATCATCGCCGATGCGCCCTGCGGCCAGGACTGCGCGCCGCCGCACCTGAGCATCTTTGTCTGCTAACAGCGCGCCCAGGTCATCATTCCAGCGGCGTTCATCTTCGGCCTTGATGATTTGCAGCAGGACGCCGGCGGGAATCGCACCGGCGGAAGTCGATGCGCGCGATTTCTTCGGCTGGGCCAGCCCGGCAATCGATAAAGCCACTATCGCGAGGGCCGCATAGAGAATTGGAAGGCGTCTCATGGTTTTGACCTATAGCTTAATGCGCCCGCACGCAAAAAGAAAAGCGGGGGCAAGCCCCTCTTCCTGACTGCGCTAGTTTAGGTTGAGTGGTGCCACGGATTGGGAAAGGAAAAGGGCGGACAAGTCCGCCCTTTATGGGGAGTTAACTGTTCACGCAAGGCGCAGCCAGTTGGTGACAGACTGAAAGTCTGTCCTACTAGCTTGCCACGTCCGAAACGCTGGATATGTCGCTCGAGTCTGAGACGTTATCGACGTTGATTGGAGTCATGCCGCCGGCTCCGGCAGCCACTGCATTGGCCTCTTCGCGAGCGCGATAATCGCGCTTCCGACCTTTCTCGAGGGCAGCGCTCGGTTGAATCATCTTGCAACTACCTTCGAAGATCGCGCCCTGCTCGATCATCAATGACGGCGTCTGCACATTGCCGTTCACTTTGGCGGCGCGTCCCAGTTCCAGGCGCTGGGTAGCGATAATGTCCCCGTTTACCGTTCCATGTATGGTGGCGATGGCCACTTCGATATTGGCATCGACCTGGCCGTGACTGCCCACAATCAGAGTTCCGGTTTCGGAGTTAACGCGGCCAGAGAGCTGACCATCAACCCGCAGCATCGCCTTGAAATTCGCTTCGCCGGTAAGTACCGTGCCGCTGCCGACAAAGCCACTGAGCGTGCCGTCCTTGATCTCGCGCGCCAACGATTCGCTTTCCGTCTGGGCCTTAGGGCTGACGGCCGTCTCGGTTGCGGGACGTGCGTTCGTCTCGCCACTCTGATAAGAAGAGTAATTGCGCGCCGCACCGTAAGGTGTATTTTCCTGAGGGCTCGTTGGAGCCTCTTCTTCATTCTCTTTCGGGTTTTTTCCCATTCTAAGCATAAACAACCTCCATCGTAATAGTCGCGAGACTTTGAGTCACAAATGCCTTACGGCCTTTTGAAGCAACAAAACAACACGCGATCCCTTGGGCGAATTTGCTGACGGCCGGCCGCGATAGCCGGCCCTTGGTGGTCTTCCCGTTTAATGCGGGAGACAAATCATAAACAAACCGTGCAACGCTGTCCAGCATTGCAATCAAATTAGCATCTTAAGTTTATGATCGGCGCTCGGACTTTCGAGCCCCCTTTGATACTTTTCCGCCGGGCTTATGCCTTCCGCGAGAATATTTCGCTCGCCCCGATTCATCGAGTCTGGAGCGCGAGGCAGTCTTGCGCCGCCGCCCGTTCCCATTCCGATTCCCTAATCCACCCCCGAAATAACACTTCCCTTCAAAGATCGCACCCGGCTCAACCGTCAGGGCGGGCGTATATAGATCGCCGATTACCCGAGCCGCACTGCCAAGTTCGATTCGCCGCCGCGCTTTGATGTTTCCCACGACGATCCCATGGATGACTGCGACGCCTACCTCTATATCGGTATTAATCTCGCCGTTCTCTTCCAGAACAAGCGTTCCCTGGGCCGAGCGGACGTTTCCGGTGAAGTAGCCGTCGACATGCAACGTTCCCTTGAAACCCATTTCACAGAGGCCGTTAAAGCGGGAGTGCTTCTCTGATGGCGCCGGCATGGGAACGAGTTGCTGCATCTCTTCCGCCGAAACTAACTCGGATAGGGGCGAATAAGGGTCTGCCTTTACGCTGTCGAGCCAGCGTTCGAATGGCTCGCTAATGTCTCCGGACAGCATCGCTTCTGAAGATATTGCCGGAGCCGGCGCGCCTTCCTGATAGTCGCTTGTTTTTATTTCCAGCTCGTACATTTCGTGATCCTATTCTATTGTTCGGCCGACTACTCCATTACCTTTTTGTTCTGCAGCATGCGGCAAACTCCTTCGAAAATCGCGCCTGGCTGAATGGCGATCGATTGCGTCCAGATGTTGCCGTTAATTCTGGCCTCGGGTCCCAACTCAACTCGCCGGTGCGCCACTATGTCCCCATTTACCACGCCGCCGATCACTGCGACGGCAACTTCGACATCGGCATCCACGCGAGCCATCGAATCAACTATCAGCGTTCCCTGGTGGGACTGGACAAACCCGGCAATGTGCCCGTTGACGCGTAATATGTCTTTGAAGATTAACTCCCCATTTAACTCGGGACCGGAACCAAAGTAGCCGCTCCTGGTTCTCTGCCGGACATCGACCGCGCCCCCATTAACACCAAACTGTCCGCAGAGCCCGCCCTCTACCGCCATCATCCCTGTGTAGGCAGCTTCTCCGATGATGACCGGCGCCCGGGGCTGGAACTTGGCGATAACTTTTTCTGTGCGACTGGCTGGGTACTGCGAAGGAATACTGCGCCGGGAAGTTGAAGGGTTGCCATTATCTTCAGTATTTTGGCCTGTCAAATTCCCGTTTAGAGATGGTTTTGCCTGGAGCATCGTCTGTTCTCCGCAGAAACGTGTAGCCGCTTCTCTCTTGATTGAGCAGCTGATTTTTGGATGGGAAAACTCCGGCTGATTGCGGGATCAGACCAGTTGAAGAGCACTATCCGCCTTGAGGCGGCGCACCCTATCACAAGGGGCCGGGCAGTCACAAGGGTTTTTTGAGGTCCCGATCCGGGGTCTCCCGAGTGGGCAGATATGAGGTTTGATTTGGTGAAAGACCTACAGGCGCGAGTACGTCAGTCCCGTCTGGCCCTGGTACTTCCCGCCGCGGTCTTCATAAGAGACGTCGCAGTCTTCATCCGATTGGAGAAACACGACCTGGCCAATGCCTTCGTTGACGTAGATGCGAAGCGGCAGGTCGGCAAGATTTGCCAGTTCGACAACCAGGCGGCCGGTCCACCCGGCTTCGAGCGGTGTCGTGTTCACCAGCAGGCCGGCGCGCGCGTAAGTCGATTTGCCCATGGCTATGCCCGTGACGTTGCGAGGCATGCGAAAGGTTTCCATGGTCACTCCCAGCGCATAAGAATGCGGTGGCAGCAAATAGTATTTCGAACCATCTTCGGCCGTGCGCAGGGGGGGTTCGACCAGTGACGACTCATCGAAGTGTTTGGGATCGATCTCGCGTCCATGAATTGGCGAGAAGACGCGAAAGCCGTCGTCGGCCAGCCTCATGTCGTACCCATAGCTCGAAGCACCGGCGGAGATAATGCGCCGGCCCTCGATTTCGCGCACCAGCTTTGCTTCGAATGGCTGGATCAATTGCGCTTCCTCGGCCATACGGCGGATCCAGCGGTCTGATTTGACTGTCATTCTTTGTTTTCAGGTTCCCATCTCGAAATCCAATTTCAAAAAGCTTGAGTCGCAGGATGTTGAAAGCGCGACAGCATAAGACAGAAGACCGGAGGTCACAAGCCGAAAATTTAGAATCCAGGCTTTAGCTGTTTTATTCGCAGCGTCCCATCACCCAGGGTAAACCTGAACATCGCGCCACCGGCACCGGCGCGCGCGCGCATTGATCGCGGAGTGATGCTCCCCCGTTCACGTGGCTCAAGGTCCGGATAATCGTTTTGGATCGTTCCCAGTCGCAGAACGTCGGCATCGATATCCCCGCTAAAGCCTGTGGTAAGTCCAATCGTCAATTCCCCTGTGGCCAGCCGCACCTCGGCGCCCTCACCGCGCCAACTGTGCGCCGGAATGTCGAGTTTGATTGATCCGCGCAGCAGGGTAACCGACACCAGGCCGCCGGTAAGCGTGATCGTCGCATCGCTCTCAAGTGCATTCACCCGAATTGCGCCCTCGACTCCGGAAAGCTTGAGCGGCCCATTGCCGGCGTTTATTTCCAGGTCGGTGGAGATCGGGACCTTAATACGAAAATCAATTCTCCACGGCAGGCCTATAAGCTTTTTGGGAAAGCCTTTCGCAAAGCGCTTCATAAATGCTTTGTCATGCGTGCCCGAAGTCAGGATGCGCAAGTGGTTGGCATCTTCGTCAAGCACAAAATTCTCGATAGCCGACAGGCGAGTCAGGTCCTCTTCGGTGTTCGCTCGCCACTCGATGTCCGCGGTGATTTCCACTTCGCTTCGCTGCCAACCCTCAATCGCAATCGAGCCGGCGGGAGGCCCAACGATTGTTAGCAGGCCTCCGTAGCCAAAGCGGCGCGTTTCGTGGCGGGTCGCTGTGCGCCTTAACAGCGGGGCAGCGGGTGCGGAAGGCGTTGCCCGCGAGGATTGGGCGACGATTTCAGATCCAATGCCGTACGGCGCAAGCATCAGTCCGCAAGCAATGATCGCTCCCGCTTGCCAGCCCTTGACGAGGATCCTACTGCGAATTCGTTCACCAATTTTTCCCAACATGTCGTGGACGAGTATCGCATACATCCACCGCAAGATCATCGTGGTAATATTCGCTAATATTATTGACCAATTGATTCGCGATTGTTTCTTCGATCTTATATGCAACTTAAATTGGCGCCCGGCCTGACGATCAAGAAATCACCGATCAACGGCAAAGGTTGCTTCGCCACGTTTCGCTTTTACCGTAGGAAGAAGATTGCGGAATATACTGGGGAGCTAATCCCCGATGCCGAGGCTACGCGTCGGGGACAGAATCGCCGCGTATTGCGGATCTGTGCCATCGATCATCGCTGGAGCCGAGACGGCAGCCGCGGGGGCAATGGCACGCATTACATCAACCATTCTTGCGAGCCGAATGCCTATATGCAGATCCTCTACGGCCACATACTCTTCTTCGCCCTACGCGACATCCAGGCAGGGGAAGAAATTACGATCGATTACGAAGAGACACTGCACTCAGATAAGAAGCGATGCTATTGCGGTGCGAAAAATTGCAGAGGAACTATAAATCGGCTGGATTAGCCGTTGCCGACCTCTTCGTTCAGCTTATTCATTCGTTTAATTCCCCTAACAGTCAGACTCGCGGCCACGCTATAAACGAGAACTCCTAACGGTACGCCGAAGAAAATCGGTTCGATCATGTTAGCGCAGCCAATGAAGTGTCCGGTGTGCTCAACCAGTAGAATTGTCGGCAAATAAGCGTAAAGAATTCCGACCGCTACGGATTCACTATGTAGCGCCCACGAAAGCGCAATTGCCAAACAAATCAGGGCGGCCTGAATAGCAGTCGCCAGGAGCGAATAAACGAAAGCTTTTTTCATTAGTTAGGAGAGCAGTGAGTGGAGAGACAATCACAATCTCGGTAGAGTAAAACTGAACTTCGAGCCGCGCCCGACCTCGGATTCCACCGCCACCGCGCCGCCGTGCCGCTCTACAACTTCGCGTACGAAGGAGAGTCCGAGCCCGGTTGAATCTTCATCTTTCTCGTGACCATCCCGGGCGATCCGATAAAACTTTTCCCAGATGCGGTCAATTGATTCGGGCGGAATGCCATAGCCGCGATCCTCGACTGAGACGCGCACAGCATCGGCTTCGAGCGCGGTCGAAACGGTGACCGTGGTGCGCTCCGGGCTGTATTTGATGGCGTTCTCGACCAGATTCGTTACGACCTGCGTAATCAAACTCTTGTCTGCAGCGACGGGCGGTATCCGCGCCGGAGGTTGTTCAACCAGGCGAATGCGCTTTTTCTTGGCGACAGACTGAAGATTAGCCACCGTCTCGCGCACTACATCGTCCAGCTTCAGCGGAATCTTCAGGACCTCCTGCTTGTCGCCGGCCTCGAGCTGGGCGACGGAGAGGAATGTATTGATCATTCGCGACAGACGCTGCGACTCGTTGGATATGATTGTCAGAAATTCGCGCGAGTCCTGGGGGATGTTTTCGTCCGCGGCCAGCAATTCAGCGAACCCGTTGATGCTGGTAATCGGCGTGCGCAGCTCGTGAGACATCAGCGAAATCATGTCGCTTTTCAACTTGTCAAATTCTTTCATGCGCGTGACATCTCGCGCGGTGATTGCCAGGCATAGTGGCTGGGCCCTGTTTCCGTTGGCCCCGTTTCCGTTATGTCCGTTTCCGTTGTGTCCGTTTTCGCTAACCAGGGCAATGCGTAACTTCAGAGTCTGATTTCGATCGCTGAAGTCCAACTCCCTTTCGTAAGCATCGCCCGACTGCAGGACGCGACGAACCGCAATGGAAGGCTCATCGAAAACTCCCGATCGAAAATTCTCCAGCAGCCCAAAAAGATCAAGAGCCCGGGCTTCTGCTTTGGTGATTCGCGCCGCCTGCAGCATTGGCTGGTTGAAATAGGCAAGCGTGCCGTCAAGGTAGGCAACGGCGTATCCGTCGGTAGCCTCGGTCAAAACGTGCGAGCCGAACCTTTGCTCAGTCAATAAACCGCTGACGACATCGAACGCCTCGAGGCGCCGGCCGGCAGCACGGGCCGAAACAAAGTTGAGCTTATCGCCTCCAACTTTCTTTTTACGCACTTCGTCCCGCTGCAGGTTGCGAGCCAGTTGCGCCCCCACAGCAAATAGGAGCTGGCGATCACTTTGTTCGAAGTCCTCGCGCAGACGCAACAACAAGGCCCCGACCATTCGTCCCTCGTGTTGTAAAGGCAGCGCAACTGTTTCGAATGCATCGATGGCTCCTGCTTTTACCAGCACGATTTCACCGGTGGACACTGCTCTATCGCAAAGACCGACAACCTTGCGCCACATCGAGTTTCGTCCCGTCTTCAACGAATCGCTGGGGCCGGATCGCAAACGCGCTGACGCGATCAGCATCCCATCTTCGTTCGGTTGAAAAACGATCGCCTCTTCCAGGGGCAGCACGGTTTCCAGGAGTTTTAATCCGCTCATCAGCCGCGCGCCATCCGCGGAGTTGCTGGCGGTTCCTGTTTGCGAAGAAACTTTCCGCACATGACTCGCCAGAGTTGCATCAATGCTCCAGAGGCGACGCACCTGGACCAACACTATTGCCCCTGCGGCGGCCAGCGCCATGGGAGCGAAGACTATGTCAATTTGCAGAAAGCGCGAGGCAGCCAAACTGAACAGGCAGAGCAACACGAAGCCCGCCCCCAGATATGGAAACGATCTGCGCGCGCCTACTCTTTCCACAAAGAATCCTGCGCAGGTGCTGATCGTTACGATCAAAAGCGTTCCCACCCAAAATTGCGGCGCGACGATGTCCGAGTCGTTTACGCCTGGGAAAGACAGAAAGAATCTTTGTGCTGAATTGAGCCACCCGGCATGCCAGAGCACGCAGGTGATCAGACCTGACGACGCAGCCAGGCCCAACGAGTAGAGCAATGATTTCAGAACTAGTGACTTCTTCAAGATTCTTTGGGAATGAGAGGCGTGACTTCTAATTCGAGCGATAGGCCTGGGAGCCCTTACGAGTGCGCGCTGCTAATGAGCAAGCGCCAAATAACAAGGGATTATACACTGAAAAGCCGTGTTTAAAACAGGGAAATGTTGGGTTTTCGAGTTTATTCGACACTTTGAAGCGCCTGAAGTAACTCCACTTCTTCATCCTGAGCGACTGTGCGCAGGTCAAGCAGGACTTTTCCCTCGCCAATCCGAGAGATGACGGGCGGGTTTGAGTGTCGCAAAGCTTCTTCGATCGCTTCAGCTGATAGACGGGAATGTGAAAGGGCAATCAGTTTTGTTTTCGGATGAGTGGTTGGGGCAGAGCCGCCGCCGATTGCTGATTCCCCTTCGATCAACTGGATGGTCAAGCCGTCAGTCTTGTCGCATAGTCGCGATAGAAACGACTCGACGCGCTGCTCAATTTCATCGTACGTAAAGGCAATCATGCGAAGGGCCGGCAGTTCATTGAACGAAGCCCCGCGCCGGTGCGCAGCCAGCGTGGCTTCAAGGGCGCCTAGCGCCAGCTTGTCAGCGCGTAAGGCTCGATAGAGCGGATGCTTTCGCAGGGACTCGATCACACTCGCGCGGCCCACTACCAGCCCAGACTGAGGTCCGCCGAGCAGCTTGTCTCCGCTAAAAGACACGACATCAGCGCCAGCCGCGATGGATTCGCTAATCAAAGGCTCGCCCGTCAGGCCGTAAGCTGCAAAATCCACCAGTGCTCCAGAGCCGGCGTCTTCGTACAGATACAGCCGGGCGTCATGCGCAAGTTCAGCCAGCTCGGCCAGTGTCGGTGTGTTCGTGAATCCGACAATGCGATAGTTCGAGGTGTGCACGCGCATGATGAGCCGCGTCTGATCGCCAATCGCTTTGCCATAATCCGACAGTCTGGTGCGGTTCGTAGTGCCCACTTCTATCATCCGCGTGCCTGAAGCCGCCATAACATCCGGCACGCGAAAGTCGCCGCCAATCTCGACTAACTCGCCGCGCGAAACAATGGTCTCGTTATCTCGTGCCAATACGCTTAAGACCAACAGCGCCGCAGCTGCGCAATTGTTCACCACCAGCGCGGCTTCGGCGCCGGTAAGTTCCGCTAGCAGTTGTTCCACTCGCGCCCCACGCTTCCCGCGCGTGCCGTTTTCGAGGTCGTATTCGAGGGTGCAGTAGCGGGACGCTTCATCTGCAATTGCCTGGCGCGCAGGTTCTGAAAGCGGAGCCCGACCAAGATTGGTATGCAGGATTACTCCGGTGGCATTAATGACACGGCGCACGCCTGGCGCCGCTTCGCGTTGGCAGGCAAACTCTAATCGGCGGGCGGCTTCGGCAAGCAAAGCTTCACGCGAGTAGCCGCCGTCCAGATTTTCTTTTGTTCCCCGGTTTGCCACCGGCGGTTTTGATTTCGTGGCTGGCGCGTTTGATTTTGTAGCTGCCGCCCGCACTTCCGCTCGCAGCTCTTCGGTGACATCGCGTGCGACAGCCGCCAGTCGCCGAGCGCCAACGATTGATTTCAAGCCCTGGGCGGCTTCAGTGCGCAAAAGGGCATCAACGGAAGGCAGCGAACGCAGCGCCGATATTCTCGAAACAGCAGGTCTGGCCATAGGAGTTAACGCCTCGGAGTTAGAGAATATTATGTCTGCCGCATTGAATCAATTCGGGCTTTTGAAGCAACGCTGTCCCGATTGCACGCAAATTAACAATTTCCGGTTCGATCCAACAACATCGTTGACACTTCGCTTTCAAAGCGCCTAGACTCGGAAAGATAGTCGGGCCGTCACTGCGCCCAGTCGTCAGGAGAACACACCTTGCCAATCCGAGATAACAAATTTGCTCGCCGCGCTCGTGAAAGACAGGAAAGAAACAAGAGAAAACAGGGTACGCCGGAAGTTACAATAACCGTTGAGGAACAACTCAAGCGGCTGGAAGAAGACATTCGTCGTTTGAAGATTGAGTTCGATGTCTATTTCAACGGGGGCACAAAGCGGGCGCCTTACGATACCAAGATGCGAGTTGAGGCCCACATCAAGCGCCTTGGCGACGATCGCTCATTAACCTTCGCGCAACGTTATCATTACAACTCGCTGGGAGCGCGCTATGCGGCCTTTCGCGACATGTGGCGCCGAACAATGCAGGGCCGGGAAGAGGGCCGCGACGCGGGCGCTGCCGCCAGAGCGTCAGCGCGTGCCGATGCAGTCAGCTCGCTTGAGCGCACGAGCTTCGTCTGCGCGGATGGCCACAAGGACCTTAAGACGGTAAAGAACTTGTACGAGGCGCTGGTCGAGGCCAAGCGCAAGTGCGGCGAAGCCACCGAAGATCTTTCCTTTCCTCGTTTCCATCGCTTGATTGCCGCCAAGACCGACAACTTGAAAGAGCATCTCGGTTGCGACCGAGTTTTGTTTTCAGTTGATGTCGACGGCGGTCACGTCAGTTTCAAAGCCAGAGCGGACAAAGAGTAAAGGCGACCTCTTTCGGAGATCGCCTTTACTCATAGCGCTTGCCGGACTCAATCCCGTAAGCGGTCAGTGGCTTTGCTAATGAAAGCCGGGGAGACTTACGCCTTGGTCACTTTTTCAGCCTGAGGTCCTTTTGGCCCCTGCGTCACTTCGAACTCGACTTCCTGACCCTCTTCGAGAGTTTTGAAGCCGTCGCCCTGAATGGCGCTATAGTGAACAAAGATGTCGGTTGAGCCAGGCTGCTCAATGAAGCCGTAGCCCTTCGAGTTGTTAAACCACTTGACCTTACCGGTTATTCTAGACATACCAACGAATCCTCCTGAAGGTAAAACGCGGACGAAAGGTGGCACCGACTTCACTCTGTGACTTTGACACACAGACTGAAGGCTGTGTCACGCTCACGCCTACCTGGTTAATGCTTGTGAGCCGGACGCGCTTCTTGGAATGGGGCGCTGCACGGAAACACAATCAGCAAAAAAAAGCGCATGGTCATAACGCACAATACGCGGTATCACCATACGCAGAACAACGGGGGAAAACTGTAAAACTCATTACGGTAACGCGTGCAATCGGAAATGCGGGAGCGAGCTATTTGGAAGTCCCGGCATTGAAGCGACGGCGCATACTAAGCGATGCCGTTTTCACCTGTCAAGACAAAAGTCTGTCGGGTCTGAACCAATTCAGGTCGTGCAGATCGGCCCGATTCCGCTGTATTAGGGCATTTTCGTAATACTGCTGATGAATTTAGCCGCCTCGGTGGCGTGTTTCTCCCGAAGTTCCGGCGCGGCGAAGGTAAGGATAATAACCACCTTCTTTGCCGCCAGAACGTCGACACTCCACTCAATCGTGGTGCCGTTGACTTCACCGGTACCATTTTCACTGAAATGGGGCATGCCATTGTGCGTGTCTTGTGTCGGCTTGCCGATGGTCTTCATATTCTTGACCGTCTTCTCGATTTCCTTGTCGAGAGCTTTGACAGCGGCGTCAAGAGTTTCATCGTCGGGTACCCAAAAGACCATCTGCAGACTGTCGTCCTCTGTTGAGACAGTGATCACTTCACCCTCCGGCTTTGCCTTCCATCCTTTCGGCAGTTCGAACTGAACCCCGGCTTCGCTGTGACTGAATCTCGTGGTGTCCTGAGTAAATACCGCACCGCGTGTAGCGATGGGTTTCGCGGATGCGCTCTGACCGGGCGCCAGGATTGTCAGGGCCAGGCAAACGATAAGAGTTAGGGCTTTCAAAGTTTTTCCTCCTCATGGATTGGATAAAGAACAGCAATGACGATTACTACGCAGCGCGACGCAACGCAGCAGGCGCATTCTTGAGGTCCAATTCCTTCAAAATGTAGCCGGCCCCGCCGAATTTGTCCGTTAAGAAGAGCACGTAGCGGATGTCTACTGAGATAGTTCGCCCTTTGTCCTCGTTATAGAAAAAGTCATTGCCGAGCCCTTCGTAGTTGCCGTCAAAAACGATCCCAACTTGTTCGCCACGCCCGTTCATGATTGGTGATCCGGAATTGCCGCCAATGATGTCTGTGGTGGAAAGGAAATCAACCGGAACGTTCGTGCCATCAGGCGTAGCGTATGGGCCAAAGTCGCGCGCGCGATAAAGCTGTTTCAGTTTCTCAGGAACATCGAACGGTTCGCGGCCCGTGTCTTTCTCGACCACCCCGGCCAGGGTTGTAGAAGAGAGATAAATAGCCGCGTCGTGAGGCACGTATCCTCTAACCTCGCCATACGTGAAGCGCAATGTTCGATTGGCATCCGGGTAAGGTTTTGTGCCATGCATTTCACTCATGCCCCGGACCATAAGCGGCCGCCAGCGGGCAACAGTTGCGTTGAAAGCCTGGGTGCGAATTCGCTGCTGGCTGACTAATGGCAGCAGCTCGGCCGCGAAATCGACGAAGGGTTCATGTAACTCGCGAAGCTGCACGCTGGAGAGGTCAAATAGCCGGGCCACCGCCTCCGGAGTTGCAGACTTGCTATCGACGATTGATCGGGCGAAATCCTCTTCAGCCTTGCGACGCGCGTCTCCCTGCAAACCGGCAAATCGCTTCTCGACTGCTTCGATCTTTTGTCCAGCCGGAAGCGCTGCAGCTTTCTGCAAAAGGTAAGTCAAAAGTTCGCGCTCAATCGCGGGATTCCGTTCAGCGAGGGCCGCTGTTGCGCGATCGCGAGCGCGCGCAACCGCTGTGGCGACAGCCGGATCGGAATCTGCTCCCGGCTTCTCTTTGGCGACGGCGATGTCCTGGGCGCTGAAGGCGATGCCCAATAGATCACTGGCCTGCAACAGTTGCGGCACCAACAAGTCGCGCGTAGCGGTGGAGTTGAGTTCCTGATAGGCTTTGGCCAAACTCGGCAGAATTTCACCGTACTTAGTATTGCGCGCCGGATCCGTTTCCAGCCAGCGTGTGAACTCGCCTTCCTGCGTCCGCTTCCTGCCGACAATATCTGCTCGTCGCATCGCCAGCACCGAACCTTCCTCGTCCTTCAGAGTGTTCGCAATGTCGAAGATTGTGCTCTGTAGCCTCATGTGCAGGACGGGATCGTTTTTCCCGGCGTTCTCTAATGCTTCGATCTCTTTTCTAAAGATGTCTATTGAAAACGGCAGGGCCACATCCTGGTTGTAGGCGACCGAATAGCTTTCGCGATAACGGCGGGTTGAACCCGGATATCCCAGCACCATCATGAAGTCGCCGTCTTTGACACCGCCCATGGAGATAGACAGAAACTTTTTAGGTTTGAACGGCACATTGCTCTGGGAGTAGGCAGCAGGTTTTCCGTCCTGGCCCACATAGGCGCGCAGGAAAGTGAAGTCACCGCAATGCCGCGGCCATTCGAAATTGTCGGGATCGCCGCCGAAGAAGCCTATCGATTTTGGAGGAGAGTAGACGATGCGCACGTCACGCAAAACCAGATACGTGAACATGTAATACGACAGCCCTTCGTTAAGGGGCAGGACTTGTGCGGTTATGCCGTCCGGAGGGCGGGCCGCGGCTGTTTGCATCGCTCTAATCTTGTTTTGAATCGCGGCAGTTCTTTCCGCCGCAGGCGCGGTGTCACTGATGCCGCTAAGCACTTCGACGGTAACGTCTTTTATGTCCTGCGTTATGGAAACGGTGTAGTTCTTTGCCGGCAGCTCTTCGGCGCGATTTCGCGCCATGTAGCCGTTGGTCGCATAGTCTTTGGTTTGATCAGAAGCATTGACCAGCGCTTCGAAGGCAACGTGATGATTCGTCAGCAGCAATCCCTCGGGCGAGAGAAATTCGCCCGTGCCGCCATCAACTATCACCACTGCGTCCTTCATGCTTATGCCGTTTGGATTGTAAATATCGGTCACGGGAATCTTCAGGCCCCGCTGCGTCAACTTCTTCAGCGGAAGTTGGCTAAGCGTATCCGGCAAAAACATGCCTTCATCTCCGAAGGCGGGAAGTTGGGCGAAACTTACGAAAATGATGGCGGTGAAAACTAGAACCGCAGCGCGCGCGAGTCTGTCTGACATATGAACGATCCTTTGCTGACTTGGTATTGGTGAAGGCAGGGGGGATATTACTCGATGCCCGGCAAAAGAGAAAAGAGGAATTAAAACTGCAGCGTTGAGCTGTCGCCGTTCAATTCGAGTGAGCTAGTTTAGTTCGCCGGTCAGGTAAGGCAATGGATCGACCGGATTGTCGTTAATGCGGACTTCGTAATGCAGGTGAGGCCCAGTTGAACGGCCGGTTGATCCCACCCGGCCCAGAGCCTCGCCGCGCAAAACAAGTTGCCCCACTTTCACGCCTATTTGCGAAAGGTGTCCATAGCGCGTCGTCAAGCCACTACCGTGATCAATGTAAACAACCTGACCGTAGCCATGCTGCCAACCGGCCACGATCACTTTTCCGCCGGCAGCTGCCACCACCGGAGTACCCCAGGCCGCCACAATGTCCTGCCCGGTATGAAACTCAAACGAGCTGCCACCGA
>JBDUCF010000039.1:0-13896 GCA_040003545.1 Pyrinomonadaceae bacterium
GCAAATCCGAAGAACGCGACTTTGGCTCAGGCGCTTTTATCGTTGGCTCCGGCGGTGGCAAACCTGGAGGAGATGAAGGTGGCTCCGGCGCGCGGGCCCCGGGCAGAGGCCGCGTGGGGTGTTCGAACTTCTCCAGGGTCGCATCGCGTAAGGCATTGCGCATCTCGCTGGCGCTCTCCGGACGCTGGTTGCGATTGATCGACATGGCCCGCTTAAGCAGGTTAGAGACCGGCTCCGGAACTTCAGCGTTTATCTCATGCGCAGCGCGAAGCGGATCGGCATTACCATCCTCCTTCTCGGCAACTCGCGACAAAGCATCTGGCGGAACCTTGCCGGTCAGCAACGTCCACAGCGTTGCCGCCAGCGAGTACAGATCGCTGCGCGGGTCCGTGCCGGCGCCGCGCATCTGTTCCAGCGGCGCGTAATGCGGCGTGTAACCGTAAATACTTTTGCCATGGCTCTCGGCCTCGGCCGTGGACATCTGTCCCGCGAAGCCCTTCGCCAGTCCAAAATCGAGCAGGAGCACTT
This sequence comes from Pyrinomonadaceae bacterium, assembly GCA_040003545.1. Taxonomy (GTDB): domain Bacteria; phylum Acidobacteriota; class Blastocatellia; order Pyrinomonadales; family Pyrinomonadaceae; genus DASXRU01. The sequence continues at coordinate 529 of JBDUCF010000039.1, forward strand.
TGCCCTTCGGCGTGACTTTCAGATTTGCCGGCTTGATGTCGCGGTGGATGATGGGTGGGTTGGCAGAATGCAATTCCTCGAGCGCATCGAGCAGTTGGTCGGCCCAGCCAAGTACTTTTGCAACTGAGAATGGCTGCTCTCTCAACTCCAACAACTCTGACAGATCATGGCCGGGCACGTACTGCATCACCAGAAACTGCCCCTCGCCATGGGTGAAGTGGTCCATCACTCTCGGCAGCGCCGCATGAGTCAGGTTAGCGAGCAACTCCGCTTCGCGCCTGAAGGCGCGCCGTTGTTCGTCCGTAGCGGCGAAAGTCTCTTTGACGGCGACCACGCAGCTGAGGTTCTCGTCCATGGCCTGGTAAACCGCGCCCATGCCGCCCTGTCCGAGTTGGTGAATGATTCGGTAGCGATCGCGGAGAATTGTGTTGGGGGAAAGCATTATTTGAGATCGGGCTATCTCCCGATCAGCGGATGTGGCTGCATCTTAGCGGAGTTTCGCAAGATGCGCTACGGTCTCACACTCGTTCACTTTGAACTCTTAGGTCCGCAGAACCTAACGCCATGCTGGCGATTGAAACTGAACCAGTACCAACAGTCTTGACCCTGCGATTGGCGCTTTTGTTCGCGCTCGTTTGATCATTTGCTGCGGCCTGCGGGGCGTGGTCTCCTTACTTCAAAGTTGTCGGCCACAGTAACATGCGACCGGTTCACGATTTCGGCTATGATCTGTTTTTGTTTCTCCAGCTCGATCGCTTCACGCGCCTGATCGCGAGGAGGCTTTGAGGGCCCGAACTTGTTCTGGTTGGGCGTGCCCCACGCGATTAGAATGTGCCGTGCGTGGATCTGCTCTTCCTGCTTGCCGTCTTTGTTCCCGGTGCGCCGTCCCTCGAGCTTGATAATGTGAAACCCGGACTTGCTCTCGACGACTTCGCTAATCTGGCCGGATTGCAGGGCAAACGCTGCGTTCTCAAACTCGGGCACCATTATCCCACGACCAAACCATCCCAGGTCGCCACCTCTGTCTTTGGAACCGGGGTCGCTTGAAAACTCTTTAGCCAGCGCCGCGAAGTCTTCGCCGGCGCGCGCCCGCTTGAGGACACCTTCCGCTTTCGCCCGTATCTTGCTGGTATCAAGCTCTGGATGCGTCTTGATGTAGGCATCGATCTCAGCGTCGGTCGCCTTCACGGCCAAGTTCTCCTGCGCATAAGTCGAAGCCAGCAAGCGTGCCTGCTCGAGTAGAATCTGCAATCCGACTCGGCGTTTTTGGTCTATGCCGGCGGCCACTCCTCGACGTTCTCCGACCATCGTTTGGCCCCACTGATGCCGGGCCTGCTTTAACTGCTCGTCTGGAATCTGCTGCATCTGTGGATTACGGGTCTTAGCATCGTTGATGAAGTGATTGAACCGCTCTTCCACGCCGGGTTCTTTGAAAAATGCGTTGATGTCCGCGTCCGACACTGAGGCCGTACCGCTGCTACCCGGCGATGCGAAATAGTTCTGGCCAATTACCACCGCCTGGGTAAGAGCGAGTTGACGATTGATCTCCGGTCGATCAGCAACGCCGTTCGAGCGCGCCTCTTCGGCTACCGCCAGAAGCTCGCGAACGTTCTCGGCGAATTCTTTGCGCGCTTTCTCGTCAGCGGCCATGAGGGTGCGCGTCTGCGGTTGCTGATCGGCGACGATCAACGACATATCAGCCGCTGTTAAGATCACTGCCGATGTAGCAAGCCAGTCGAATGGCGGACCATCCTCTTCACCAACGGTGGTCGGATTTGCCGGGGAGCTCGCCCGCTTTCTCGGCCGATCTTTCGGGGTTGTTTTCGGAACCGGGATTGGCGTCACCTTGCTTCTGCCACCTATCTCCTGGGCATTCGTTTTCGCCAGGGCAAAACTTCCCGGCAGGAGCAACGGAAGAATAGACAGAATAGCAATCGCCCCCAGGAACGCCTTAGACAACATGCTTCGAAGCTTCCTGCGGTTTCTTTTCATTACTTTCATTTCTCACTCGGGCCACTCACAACAACCAGTTGAAAGATTTTTCTTGCGAGTCTCTGGCGCTACACAGGTAACCAGGCTAAGAACACCAAAGCATCGAATTCGTAGTGAGGAGAACTGCGGACTTGATTGCCGGCGGTGCACAATAGGCCTGTGCCGGGGGTTTTGTATATGGCACAGACTTCAGTCTGTGGTCGCACTACCATTCACAGACTGAAATCCGTGCCACTGGTTAGCGCTTCGTCCCCAGGCGGAACGATTCGAGTATAACGGGCATCTGGCCTTCAGTGCCGAGGTCATCGGCGCTGGTGAGTTCCGGCGCCAGCGAAGTCGCCAGCATTAGAAGTGTAGCGCCATTGGCACCGGTGTTTGGCGGTAGAAAAACGACTCGACCCCATAGCGTGATATCGCCTTTCCGGGTATTGCGTGACACGCTCTGGAAGCGAAACTCGTAGGCATCGTACGAATTAACTTTGGTATCCCCTTCCGAGAGTTTCTGATACTCGGGAAAGCCTTTTTCCAGGTTCGCGCTTAGCGCTTCCACCAGGCTGGGAAACAATTGCCGGTCCGCGGCAAAAGATCCTCTCGACGCATACCAGCCGACCGCGAAATTTTCTTGAGTGAAATCCGGAGGCAGCCGCCGCTCGACCTTCACAAAGTTATTGGCTCCCGGCACACCGGCTTGCGGATCTCTGGCCCAGGACTCTGGATAATAAAACGAGAAGTCCGAATAGTGCTCGGCAAGTTTCCCGTCGAGGTTGTCTTTCGAGTTAACGAACTCGACGGTGCCGGCCGGGGGCACGAATGCGGGCTCCGTCGCAGTCTTACTGCCAGCATTGTCATTCTCGACCGGTGTTTGCAATTCCACATTCGCGTTGAGGTTTTGGTTGGCGGCTTCCGGCCCGCCGCGGTCAGCCCGATTCTTCGCTTCCAGGAGAGGTCGCAGGACAAAGAAATAACCGGCGGCGAAACCAGCCAGGCCCACGAACAAGAGAACGGCCAGCAAGCCCAGTATCAGGGGCATCTTCGATTTTTTCCGAGCTGGGGGCGGCTGTACGAATGTCGGATGAACGCCTGGCGGAGGTGCCGGCGGTGGCAACGGGGCCGAGGTCGCGGGCGGCAGTGGCGCGGATATCGTTTGGCTGCCAGGCCCGGTGTCCGCCTGCCGGCGTTCATCGGTTGGTGGTCTAACGCCGACCATCGTCTTATATGGATCGAGAGGGGCCGAAGAAGGAGGTACCAGATCCTGGGATATCGCCCGCGTAGGCGCGTCCATCGCGCTCTGGTCGGGAGCGTCCCTAATAGTCGGATTCGGATCTATCGCGGCCGCAACCAGGGCTCCGCCATCAACAGTGCAAAATTTCTGCGTGTCCTTGCTATAAGTGCGGCCGCATATCGGGCAACGTCTCATGCTGTTCCTCTTTTTTTCTGCCGGCGAATCAACCCACCCTGGAGCGCGCCGCGGCAAGCTTTTTCTGCATGTCTGAATTCCCTGGATCAAGCACCAGCGCGCGTTCGTACGCTCGCACAGCATCGCGCATGCGACCAGCGGTTACAAACCCATCGCCCACACCGGCGAAACCAAAAGCGCCGGCCAGTTGCTTTCGATCTCCGGCGGAAGCGAATGGCAGTGCTTGTTCGTAGATTCGCAAGGCGTCATCGTAACGGCGCATTCCCAGATATGCGCGTCCCAGAATGTTATAGGGTTGAAAACCGCGCGGGCTGACCTGAATGGCACTTTTAAGAAAACCTTCGGCCTCCTGATAGCGTTGCCGAACCGCTAACGAACGCCCCAATAAAAAAAGCGCGCCAGGATTGCGAGCATCAAGCGCGAGCGCCCGCCGCAGTATAGAATCGGAAACCTCCCAGCGTTGCTCTGATTGCAGAGCATCGGCAATCAATACCAGGGTAGGGGCATCCCGCGCCAGCTCGATCGCCCGGGAGTAAAAAGGTTCCGCCTCGTTGCCACGATTCATCTTTCGCAGCAGGCGGGCCAGGTGCACCTGGGCCACGGCGAACTTCGGATCGAGTTCAACCGCGCGCCGGTAAGCCAATTCGGTATCATTACCGAAGATGCCTCGCGCTTCCAGCGCTACACCGAGACGATCAAATGCGACCGCACTGTTGGGTTGGCTTTGGACGGCGCGGCGCGCGGCATTCTCCGCATCCGTAAATCTTCCGGCGTTGCCGGGGCCGCTGCGCGGCTGCACCAGCACATAGCTGAGCGCAAGTAATGCATCGGCATTGTTGGGCTTGGCGTCCAGGGCTTCGCGATAAGACTTCTCCGCATCCTCCCAGCGCTGCTGGTCAGCATAAACATTCCCCAGTCCATAGGCGGCCCGAGCATCGTGTGGCTTCAATTTGAAAATGCCCCTGTAGGCTTGTTCAGCTTCAGCATACGTTCGTGCATCACGAGCATCGTTGCCGGCATCAAGCGCGTCTTCAATCTTTTCTTCGAGGTTTGCGGAAGCGATGGGCGTGCGTGGGCCAAGGCGCGGTTTGACGATCGGTTTTATTCCGGTGGTCCGACGTTTAGTTTCTGGATTATTGGGACGGAAAATCCCGGCGCCACCGCCCAGGTCGCCGCCCGTTTCCTGGGCAATCACCGACGCGACTGACAGACCAAAGCACACCAACAGAAATAAGAAACAAGAATATTGGCGCCGTACTCTAATAGATGTTCTCAATGGCTGAGTCTCCGAATAGATAATTCAATTACCAACGATTTCCAACTCCAGGCGTCGCCGATTGTGGTGATCAAGCGTTTGCGATAATAGCTCGCCTGTTTGTCTGCGGAAGATAATGCGCAAGCGAGGTAAGAAGCAAGGCGGGCAGGTGAATTACCTGGGATGCACTAGCCGAAAACCGAGCACGGAAACCTTGGTATTACCCGGAAACCAATCGCGACGCGTGGCGGAGATGGGCTTAAGAATCTGGTCCGTAGCATAGGATGCGCCGCGGACCACATACCAGGCGCGCTGCTCGTCTTGTACTTTTAAAGTGCTCCCGGTGTAGTAGTTCGCTTTTGTGGACGTCCACTCATAGACGTTGCCCATCATGTCCAGCGCGCCCCAACGCGTCTTATCATCGGGCGAACTTCCCACAGCCTTCGGCATAGTGGCGCCCGAACTCTTGATTACGGCGTTGTCTTCAACCCAGGTGTTACCCCAGGGATAGATGTTGTTCTGGTCGCCACCACGCGCGGCATATTCCCATTCTTCTTCGGTCGGCAAACGATATTGCGTGCTGTCGCGCTTTGATCGCCACGCGGCAAAGGCGACCGCGTCATCGTAGGAAACGAATGTGACCGGGAGTGCTTCCTGGCCCGAAATGGGTTTGCCGCCGGCCCAATTGGAAGGTGGTCCGTAATGAGTTTCACTGACGAACTGCGCGTATTCGGAATTTGTAACTTCGGTCTTGTCGATATCGAATGGCTTTACTGTCACAGCATGCACTGGTAACTCCGAAACAGTTGCGGCAACTCGGCCCATCTGGAATGTTCCCTCCGGAATCTGGACCAATTCATTTTTCACCGGTACTGGGTCTCCAGTCTTGCCCGGCTGGGGCGTGGGCGTCTTTGACCGCATGATCATATACGCGCCTCCGCCACCCACACCGAGCACGAGGATGATCACTGCAATCATAACCAGTGACAAACGAGACTTTTCCGGCTGCTCCAGGCTGACATCGACATGCGGGAAAGACGGCATGCTTGCCGGGGACGTCAGGCCCCCGCCCATTACGCCACCCTTCCCCCGGAGCTGTGTAGCTTCGGGGTCGATTCCCGAGGCTGGCGGTGGCATGCTGGTAGATAGTTGGGCCAACTTTTCTTCGAGGGCTTTGGTTTGTTGCGCCACCCGCTCGATTTCTGCGCGCTGCTTCTGTTCTCGTTCTTCGCGCTCCTCCTGTGCCTGGCGCAGGCGTTCCTCTTCGGCTTTCTTGCGTGACGCTTCTTCTTCGGCTTTTTTTCGCGCTTCATCGACGGTGCGGCGGCGCGCTGCCTGTTCGCGATCTATCTCTTCACGGGCTATGCGGTTCTTTTGTTCGTCGATCGTTTCGTGCCCCAACTTTTGAGTTCCCGGTGATACCGCCGGGCGCGCTTGCGCTTCCAGCGCTGACGAACTAATCGTTCCTGCCATGGGATCGAAAGCGGCTGTACTTTGGCTCGGGGCCTCGGGAATGGTTCCCGGATCGCCGGGAACAAAGACGAGGGTCTTCGACCCATCGGCGTCTGATGTTTCCTGCTTTCGCTTCAACGCAGCGCCGGCCGCAATGATGGCGTCCCGCATTTCTTCGGAGAAAACCTCAACCGAAGGCGTGCGATACTGCGCTTCTTTCTCCAATGCGTGCCGCACCACGGATTCGATTTGCGGCGGCACCTGCACGCCCAGCGACTGGAAGGAGGGAGGCTCGGAGGTGAGGTGCTTTTTCATTATGGAGGGAATGGAGCTACCCTTGAACGGCACCTCGCCGCTCAGCATTTGAAAAAGAATCACACCCAGGCTGTAAACGTCTGCGCGGGCATCGGGCTCTTCATCCGACCATTGTTCGGGCGCCATGTAAAAGGGCGAGCCCATCAGCCCGCTGGTCTTCGCCTGGACAAAGGAGCCAAGCAACTCGCCCGATTTGATTTTTGCCAAACCGAAATCGAGAATCTTCACACCCTCAGCGGCAGGCACTCCTTCCTGAATCATTATGTTTAGCGGTTTCAGATCACGATGTACGATCTTTTGGCGATGGGCGGCGGCAATGCCGGCACAGACCGGGGCCATCAACTCATAGGCACGTTCCGGAGGCATCACACCTTCCGCTGCCAGAATGTCCTGCAACGATTTGCCCTGGATGAATTCCATCACCAGAAACGGCATCGTGCCTCGGACAACTCCGAAATCGGTGACGGCAATAATGTTCTGATGGCGAATTGCAGCGGCGGCCAGCGCCTCCTGGCGAAAGCGGGTGACCAGCATCGGATCGTTGCCAACCAGATCGGGGAGAATGATCTTAATGGCGTGCGGAGTCTTGAGGAAAATATGACGGGCCCGAAAGACGACGCCCATACCGCCCTGCCCGAGCCTGCTCTCTAACTGGTAGCGGCCGTCGAGTATGGGTTCTCCGAGGATCGAAGGCGCGGTGACTTCGCCATCGTCCGGACAATGATTTACGTCATCAGCAAAACAGCGCCTGCAGGCTGGGCATTCTTTCATTGGTCAGTTCGCTCAGAACAATCGCATGAAGATTCTATCGGCTCTAGCGCAGGCAGGCAACAGAAGAATGAAAGTATCTACAGATGATTCCAGACTGATAATCGGAGCTGTGCGTGCAAGCTGTGGCATTGTAGCAGGCAAATAACGATATGCTTCGCCTTTCCCGGGCTTCAAGGCAAAGACATTCTTGCCTGTCGGTTGAATGAAAACGGACTGACGACTTAAACGCAAAGGACGCAAAGGGAAGACGCAAAGTATCGCGAAGGAAAACTCTTTGCGACCTTTGCGAAGAACTTTGCGACCTTTGCGTTTAGATCTCTTCGTTTCATTTATTCCAGCTTGAGTTTCGACGAAGCGTACGAGTCATTTCACCACCACATTCACCAACCGCTGCGGAATAACGATTACCTTAACAATCTCGTGGCCGTCGGTGTAGGTGCGCACCTTTTCATCAGCGAGCGCCGCCGCACGCAGCTCGGCATCCGAGGTTTCGGGCGTCGCCAGTATTTTCGAGCGCAGCTTCCCGTTTACCTGCACGGGGATCTCCAGTTCTTCTTTGCGGGCCAGATCCGCATCAGCTTGTGGCCACGAGGCGCTGCTCAGCAAACCGCCTTCATGCCCCAGGGCTTCCCACAATTCTTCCGCCACATGCGGCGCCATGGGCGCCAGCATCACCACCAGCGCTTCGACTGCCTCGCGAACGGCAAACACATCGGCCGGCGACGCGGCGTCAGGTGCATTGGCAGCGCCACCTCGGGGCTGCCCCGATGGAGACCCTGCGTTGAATTCGCCAATCGCGTTCGACAGCTCCATCAACGCGGCCACGTTTGTGTTCAGATCCAGTTTTTCAAAATCGCTGGTGACGCGCGCAATCGTCTGATGGGTCTTGCGCCGCAGTGCGCGCGCGGATGAACTAAATTCTTCGGACGGGAGGTTCCGGGAGTCCCCGGTCCCCTGCAAATGCTCGTGCCAGTGCCACACACTCGTCCAGACGCGGCGCAGGAAGCGAACCGCGCCCTCGATTCCACTTTCCGACCACCGCAATTCGTTTTCCACCGGCGCGGCAAACAAGATGAAAAGCCGTGCGGCATCAGCGCCATAAGCGGCGATCATCTCGTCCGGGTCCACTCCGTTCCCCAGGCTCTTCGACATTGCTTTCCACTCGTCAGTTCCCTCGACGCGATTCGTCACCATACCCTGGGTCATTAACCTCTTTACCGGCTCGGCGAATGAAACCAGTCCGAGGTCGCGCATCATCTTGGTCCAAAACCGGGTATAGATGAGGTGCATCACTGCGTGCGAATCACCGCCAATGTACTGATCGACAGGAATCCACTTCGCCGCGAGCTTCGAATCGAATGGCGCGGAATCGTTGCGCGGGTCGCAGTAACGAAAGAAGTACCAGGACGAATCCACGAACGTATCCATCGTGTCCGTCTCGCGCTTTGCCGGATGCCCGCACCCGGGACAGATTGTGTTAACAAACTCAGGCACGCCCGCCAACGGCGACTCGCCCGCACCGGAAAAGTGCGCCCGGTCAGGCAGCACCACGGGCAAATCCTTCTCGGGCACCGCCACCGTACCGCATTTCTCGCAATAAATGATTGGCACGGGAGCGCCCCAGAACCTTTGCCGTGAAATCCCCCAGTCCCGCAAGCGATAGGTGACGGCGCCGCCGCCAAAACCTTTTTCTTCGGCGTACCGGGTCATCGTACGAATCGCACCTGCTGATAGTTGGCCGCTCCACTTGTCGCTATTTACCAGCATTCCATATTCGGTGAACGCCTCCCCCATATCGATGGACTGGTCCTGCCCCGGGACTACATCTGCGCCGGTAGCTGTTTGCTCGTGCGTAATGCGCGCAATCACCTGCCGGATAGGCAGCGTGTACTTCATCGCGAATTCGAAATCCCTTTCGTCATGTGCGGGGACACTCATGACTGCGCCGGCGCCGTAATCCATCAACACGTAGTTCGCTACCCAGATTGGCAGCGTTTCGCCATTGAAAGGATTGATAGCCAGCGCGCCGGTGTTGATGCCGATCTTCTCTTCTTCGACAGTCGGATCACTACGGCTGCCATGCGCGGCTTTTATCTTTTCCGCAAACTGCATTACCTCGGTTTTCAAGGAGGAACCTTCCAGAATCTTGTTCAGCACCGGATGTTCCGCGGCGATGACGACCGCGGTCGCGCCAAAGATAGTGTCAATGCGCGTGGTGAAAACGCGAATCCTTTCCTCCTGGCCTTGAATCGCGAAATCGATATACGCGCCTTCGCTGCGCCCGAGCCAATCACGCTGTCGCTTCAGGACCTTTTCCGGCCAGTCCGCTTCGATTTCGCTCATGTCCGCAACCAGCTGCTCGGCATACTCCGTGATGCGTATGAACCACTGATTGAGATCCTTCTTCTCCACCGGCGTCCCGCAGCGCCAGCAAACACCACCCGATGATTGTTCGTTCGAGAGAACGGTTTCTTCACGCGGACACCAATTGACGGGCGATTGGCGCTTGTAAGCCAAACCACGTTCGAACATTTTCACAAAGAACCATTGGTCCCACTTGTAATAATCCGGACGGTGCGCGGCAATTTCCCGCGACCAGTCATAGCTGATTCCCAATCGCTTTAGCTGGCCACGCATATGCACGATGTTTTCTTCGGTCCAATCGTGGGGATTAACGCCGCGTTTGATAGCGGCCTGTTCGGCCGGTTGGCCAAAGCTGTCCCAACCGATCGGATGCAGCACGTTGAACCCGCGCAGTCGTTTGTACCAGGCCAACGCATCGCCGATAGAGTAGTTGCGCACGTGGCCCATGTGGAGAAACCCGGACGGGTATGGGAGCATTTCCAGGCAATAGAACCTGGGACGAGGATCGTCGCCGCCGGCTTCGAACGCTCGGGTTTCCTCCCAAACCTGCTGCCACTTCTTCTCTATTTCTTCGGGAAAGTATTTTTCGTCCATCACTAGATTCCTGTTCCTAATTTACACGTGTTACCAAATTCAGACGAGCGGGGAAAAACTTCAAGCTTTCCCTGGCCTCGAAAGTTGCCGTTGTGTTGATTGGAGATTCGCCGCTCCGGGCAAGCCGCGCTTAGGCGCGTCGCACGAGCGGCACCGTTAGGAGGAGTTTGGTAAGTGGTCTATTGCGAAACATCAAAGTCATGATGCGATATTCTAATAAAAGATCGGGCCAATGTCTAAGTCGTAAGCGCAACCAGGATGTTTGCTCGGTCCTGATGCAGCTTGCCCGAGGTGATTTGCGATAGGTTCGCTCTCTTGAGGTTGTCGATCACGCCCGGCTGCCGCGGTTATCAACGAAAGAACGAAGCGCATCGATGTTGGGCAAGTTGTCCTCCGGATCCTTGTACGGCGTTTCAAGAATGAATGCTGCGTGCGCCAGTTTCGGGTGTTGCGCCACGCGGCAGAGAGCCTCCCGCCCAATGTGCCCCTGGCCAATGTGCCAGTGACGGTCTACGCGCGAATTGTATTCGGCCCGCGAGTCGTTAAAGTGAATAGCCCGCACTTTTCTGGCGCCGACTGTGCGCTCGAGTGATTCGATCATAGCGCACAGGCCATCCTCCTCTCGTATGTCATATCCGGACGTGAAGGCGTGGGCGGTGTCGAGACAAACGCCCAATCGCAATTCTGGACAGGCCTCGATGATCGCAGCCAGATGCTCGAAGCGATGCCCGATGCATTCCCCCTGCCCTGCGGTGTTCTCCAGCAGGATACGAAACGACCCTAGTTCCAGTCCGGCGCACGCAATCTTCAAACTTTGCGCGCAGGTGGCGATGCCGTCAGCTTCGCAAGCGCCCCGGGCACTGCCGGGATGGCACACAAGATAGTTGGCGCCCAGCACAATACCGCGCTCGACTTCCTCGCGAAACGACTCAATGGATTTCGCACGCATCTCCAGGTTCGCCGCGGCAAGGTTTATCAGATAGTTCGCGTGAATAACGACCGGGGAGATTCCTGTCTTTCGGCGTGTGGCCCTGAACCGCTTGATATCGTCAGTCGAAAGCGTTTTTGCCTTCCACCCGCGCGGATTGCGGGAGAATATCTGCACCGTGTCACAACCCAACTCTTTGGACTTGAGCAGAGCGCTGTGCAACCCGCCGGTAATAGGCGCGTGAAAACCAATCTTCGGTCGCTTGTATTTAGGAGCGAGGCTGCCCATGGTTCTTTTCGCTGCGGCTGAGCCGCCGCACAAAACTTTTTGCGATCAAGAGACGCAAGCGATTACTTCCCCGCTACCGCTTCCATCATTCGCAGAACATTCCCGCCCAGAATTTTGTCAACATCACTTTCAGAATACCCGCGACGCAAAAGTTCAGCCGTTAGGTTCGGCAAATCTGCGACAGAATTCAGATTCGCGGGCAAAGCCTGGACCCCGTCGAAGTCTGAACCTATCCCGATGTGGTCTATGCCCACCAGCTTAACAATGTGATCGATATTATCGACGATGCGCGAAATACTCACCGGCGGCAATCGCTTCGCATACTCTTCCCGCCGCACGCCATCGCGCGCCAGCTTCTTGTGCGCAGCGTCGCCTTTCTCTTCCTGGGAAGCTCGTTGCACCATCGATGCGATCTCAGCGTCAACCTGCTTTTTCTTTTCGCGCCAACCTGGCTCGATATGTTCCGGATAGAAGATTACGCAGACAACGCCGCCGGTCTTTGCCAGCGCGACAATCATTTCGTCCGTCAGGTTGCGCGGTACGTCGGCGATTGCGCGACAGGCTGAATGCGTAGCGATGACGGGCTTCGTTGAAGTATTCACGATGTCCCAGAACGTGGGGTCAGATACGTGTGAAACATCCACCATCATGCCCAGACGGTTCATTTCACGCACCACCTGTTTGCCAAAATCGTTCAGCCCGCGCGTGTGGCCCACCTCGTCACCGCTGGAGCCGGCCCAACTTGTCGAAACGCTCCAGGCCGGTGACATGTAACGGACACCCATCTTGTAATAGCGCTCGACGTTCCCTAGCCGCTCATCGATTGCATAGCCACCTTCCAACCCCATCAGCGCCGAAAGTTTTCCGGCGGCCGCGGCGCGACGAATATCCGCCGCCGTCGTTGCCATCTCCCACATTTCCGGATAGCGCTCGACCAGGGTCTTCACGGCGGCGATCTGTTTGTCTGCTCTGGCGATCGCGCTTGGCCCACCGCCCCCAAATAGCTCCGGCTCGACCCAGATCGAGAAAAACTGCGCATCCAGCCCACCTTCCCTGGCCCGCGCCGAGTCAAAGTGTCCATCGGCTAATCGCGTTCCCAGGTCGAGGCCCTCGTCGAGGGTGCGCTGGATGCTGTCGGCGTGTAGATCGATAACAATTGCCCGCCGGTGAATTGCCAGGGCGTCGCTCGAGTCGTCACGTCGCCTCCCGGCGTTGTTCGAGAACTGCGCGTCCTTATTTTCAGTTGTTTTCAACATATTACAGCCGTCGCCTAAAACAATAATCACTACTGTGGCCAGAAAACTTACGACCTGAAAAGTGCTTTTGTGATGCTTCGCGGGAAACCAAAAACGATTGTTAGTTTTCCATAAATGCAAAAGCATGCGCGATAGTACGCGGGCGTCTTTGAAAGGATCAAGCGCGGCTTGCCATCCGGCTCAAATCTACGCTATTGTGCGTTATCTTTGGAAAGTCTTTACGCATGTTCCCGGGGCCAGGCGGACATACTCAACGCGATAGCGGCTCTTCCATCATTTCTGCAGTCAGTAAGTCAAGTGGGTCGCGCCTGAGCCTTTCAGATGCGACGTTAAAAGGAGAGCGAAACACATGTTTCCCAAAGACGGAAAAGCGAAAGACGTGGTAACCCCGCGCATTGCCGACGTGGTCTGGCACGACGGCGAGTTCATTAAGTGGGACGAAGCGCGCGTGCACGTGATGTCCCACGTTTTGCACTATGGCTCCAGCGTGTTTGAAGGTATCCGGTGCTACGCCACCAAGCGTGGTCCTGCCATTTTTCGTTTGCGCGAACACATGCAGCGGTTCTTGAACTCAGCAAAGATCTATCGCATGGATCACAAGTGGACGCTTGAAGACTTCTGTAATGCATCAGTTGAGCTGGTGCGTCGCAGCGAATTAAAACAGTGCTACCTGCGACCGATTCTTTTCCGCAGTCTGGACGAAGCTAATCCGGCCTTTGGGGTAAATCCTTTTCCC
>JBDUCF010000293.1:0-4092 GCA_040003545.1 Pyrinomonadaceae bacterium
GCAAGCTGAGGAGCGGCGACGTCAAAGATAACTCGCCCCTAACTGAGAAGTCGTATGATCGCGATATGCACTTCATGCTTTTTGAAGTAGTGGGAAATCAGCTTTATTTCCAGGCAATATCGCGCACCGGGGAGACGGTCGATTCCGGCGTGATTGCTAACAGCCGTAAATAGTGAATCGTAAATCGTGAATGGTCTAAAGGACGGATTCGGTTAGCGGTTATTCCCACTTTGTTGCATTTTGTAGTTGACCTTCAAATCACAACCCACCCAAAATCTCTTTCGCGGCGCGCTGCCCGCTTTCAATAGCGCCATGAACGGTGCCGATGTGCCCGACGCTGGTGGCTTCGCCTGCAAAGAAGAGCCGGTTCTGAATTGGCCGCGCCAGGGCTTGTTGGGCATTGAGACCATCGACGGGAAGGTAGGCGTAGGCCCCTCGCGAAAACGGATCGGTGTTCCAGTTGTGCATGTAGCTACGCGCTAACATTTCTCGCAAGCTCCTTTCTGAAACACCGAAAATCTTTTTCAGCGAACCCAGCGCCGTTGAAACCATTTCTGCTTCAGACAAGCGGGCGAATTTCTCAGCGACGATACCGCCGGCCCAACCGATCAGCACCGGCGCATGCAACGGCAACAAACTCCACCAGGTCGGAATGCGCGCCTCGGGATAATGAATAAAACCAAGTTGGGACAAGTCCTCTTTCACGCCGGTGCCGGGAATGTCCAACTGTTCCCAAAATCGCTCGCGGAACACCAGTATCACGCGCATGACGTGGCCCACCGGGATATCGCGAATAGCGTTTTGCTTTTCCGGCGGCAAGGCGGGGACAAATCGTACCGCTCCCCGTGCGCTGGATTTCTGCTGCAGCACGCCCAGCGGCAAAGTGATGACCGCATGCGACGCAGCGAAATGCTGTTCACGTTCTCCCGAAGCAGAACCTAAGAGACAAATAGCGTCGATGATGTCATCGCGCCAATGAATTTCGCGGAGCACCGTGTTTAAGTGAACGACTGCGCCCTGTTGCTTCGCTGCTTCATTCAGTCTTTGCACCACTGATTCATAGCCCGCCATAACGCGAAATGAATGATCGCCTTCAATCTTTTCCTCGGCCTCGTTCGCCGCGATCAAACCGTGCACGCCGGCACGCTTAATGTCTGCAGCGTGAAATCCTTGAACGTAGCGGGTCGCAACGTCCTTCGCGCGATTTGTCTCGGGATCGTCCGGCAGCGAATCCAGAAACTTTGCAAACGTCTGATCAGGCTTTTCCTTACTCATTAGATCAAAAAGGGCGGTCAGCTTATTCCAGAAATCATGGGAGCGGCTGAGTACACCGTTTTCGAAATACCAGTGCCGGTCAGTGACATCCGAAAAGGTGGTGCTTGAAGAGTCGAGCAGCTTAAAGAGCGCGGGATGCTTACCGTGAATAAATTCAGCGCCGAGTTCTACGGCCAGGTTTAATGACTCGTCATGAATGGTGTGCACGCGTCCGCCGATACGGTCGCGCGCCTCGATAACTGTCACCGGCAGGCCGGCAGAAGCGAGATCGCGCGCGGCGGCGAGGCCGGCGGCGCCGGCGCCAACAATCAAAACTGAATTGTTCCTGGCCACTTGAATAAAACTACCCGGCGAGCTCGTAGGCTTGCTTCAGCCAGGCGACGATTTCCTTGTCCACCTGTGCTGGGGCATCAAGCTTGATTTCAAGGTGCCAGCGATTTGCGGACGTCTGTTCCCGTCGCGCGATGCGCTTGTTGGCAATGTCCGAGGCCGACTTTAACGTGAGGATTAAGCCGGCCTGGCGCGTCGCGATGCCGGCGAAGGCTGTCTTTCGTACCAGATGGATCGAAGTCTTCTTCGGATCTTCCTTAACCGGTCCAAGCTTTCTGGCGCTCCGCAAAATCGCGTTGTAAGTTTCTTTCACCGAAGGTTCGCGATTTTCAAACTGCGCGCTAACGCGGTTGCCATTTGCGTTCATGATTTTTTGCCTCACTTCGCAGCGCCGGCACGCAAGCTTTGCGCAATCAGCGGCACAATCCGGCGCGGCACGTCGATAGCCGCTTTGATATGACGAGCATGAGTGAAGTGGCCGGCGACGTAAATCCCCGGCACGTTGGTTTCGAAAGTTTCCGGGTCATAAACCGGCATTTCAGTCAGTTTGCCGGCTTTAGTCGTCACGCCGAGTTTCTTTAGCAGAGTTAGATCAGCATCGCTGCCCACCAGCACAAATACAACGTCGTTGGGAATAGTCAACGTCTCGCCGGCTTCGGTAGTTAACGTCACCTCGCTTTCAGTGATACTAACTACTTCCTTGTAGAGCACGACATGCAAGCGTCCCGCTTCGACTTCCTTTTCAAGCGGCGAGCGCACCCAGTGTTTCATTGCACCTGCTTTCGGATCGCGGTTTTCCCAATCATCCCGCCAAATGGCGAGCGTGGTGCGTGCCCCTTCTTCCGACAAAAACAAAGCTGCTTCGGCGGCACTGTTGCCCCCGCCGACAACGAGCGCATCTTTTCGAATGTAAGCGTAGGGTTCGACGAAGAGGTGATGGACCTTCGGCAAGTCTTCGCCCGAAACACTTAGATGTCGCGGATGGGCCATAGCTCCAATTGCGAACAGAATGCGTGCCGCTTCATAGTCACCCTTGTCAGTATGAATACGAAACAATTCGGCAGCAGCCTGTTCAACCTCAAGAACAGTCTCGCCAGTATTGATGTTCAGATCGTTATCGAGCACGAAATGAATGTAGTGAGAAAGTAATTCTTCGCGAGTAGGCTTTTCCCGGCACGGTTTTAATGCTCCTTCGTACATCTCCAACTCGTTTGGCGTCGAGAAGAGGGTACGGCCGACTGGATACAAGCGAATGGTGTCGGCGATCGTGCCCTTTTCAATCACCAAATAGCGCAGCCCTTCCCGCCGAGCCGCCGCGGCGGCCGACAGGCCGGCCGGTCCGGCGCCGATGATTAATAGATCGAGTGGTGCGTTCATTATTGATAGCAGTTTCGAGTTCCGAGTTCTCATCGGTCAGTACGGCAGTCCATGCAAAGCAGCAGGTCAAGCATTAAAGGCAAACTCGAAACTCGGAACTCGGAACTCACACGTAGACTTCACCACGCGCGACAACCACCGATGGTCCACCCACCTTTACCTCTTCAACCGCGCCTGGCTTACCGGCCACGTCCAAATTGATACGACTGGGCCGATGCATAAAGTCGCCTTGTTCGATTACGAATTTATAGCGACCGTCGACGGGTTCAATACCAGTTGCGCCATGATGGACCAGGTAACCACCGAGCGCGCCGGAAGCGCTCCCAGTCGCCGGGTCCTCGGCGATGTTGTCTGCTGGGGCAAAGAAGCGCGCATGCACCCGCGACTGGCCAACCTCAATTGTCTCGCGCGAGAACGCATGGCAACCGGTAGCGCCGTGACTGGTGTAGAGCTCGCCCAGCAGGCCGCCATTCACGCGGCAGGTGCCCAGGTCGGCCAGGGAACGTATGGGAATCGCCAACGATGTCAGACCCGTTGAGATAATCTGAATCGGAAGATTCTCGTCAAAGTCGTCGCGATCGCGACCCAGGGCGCGCGCAAGCTCAGCCTGCTCCCGCGAATCATCGATCTCGTCAACTATTTCAAACTTGCCCTGCGTCATCACCACCTGCAGCGGTGCGCCGTCCTTGAACTCGATATCAACCGGCAGGATGCCGATGCCCACTTCATGATAAATGCGCGTCCAACCATTGCCACCTTCGGGCAGCGGCACGATGCCTTCGCGTGCGAGGGCGTTCCACGTGCCGGCAATCGGGTGACCGGCGACAGGAATTTCGCGAGTGGGCGTGAAAATGCGCAGGCGCCGCAAGGGCGATTGCGGATTGCTGATTTCGGATTGCGGATTCTCGGCTGCCGACGGTTCTGCCTCTTCAGATTGTTGTGCGTCGTCCTTCGCGCTCTGGTCCTTACTCTTTGCTTTTTGTGGTTGACCGTTCGCTGTTTGCTGTTGACTGTTTGCTGTCTCGGGCTTCAGCACAAACACAGTCTCCGAGAGATTCATCTCGCGCGCGATCTTCATCATTTGGTCATCGTTGAGTCCTTCAGCTTCCC
>JBDUCF010000294.1:0-4085 GCA_040003545.1 Pyrinomonadaceae bacterium
CGTGTCGCCAATCGCGCGCGCCTGCTTAGCATAAAGGTAACGAGCTCCGGCGGTGCCGGGCTTTACTCGTCCCTGCATCACCACGGTTAGTAGATAGAGGTAGCGAAGCCGGCTGTAGGAATCAATCAGCAGAATTTCAAATTCAGGTTTATCGATTTGGGCCCGCGGCGTCAGGACCAGGCCGCCACCATAGCTGGCGGCATTGGCAATGCACGCAAAGGTGACAGCGAAACGTTCCCCATCGACTTCCATGGTGAAGGAGGGAGGATGCCATCGCAGCAGGAAGCCTATCCCGGCGTACCAGAAAGCGCCTTTGCCTATACGCCGTTTCAAGCCGGTGCGGACACGGCGAGCGACGGTGGCATCGATTCCGACACCGGCCATTAGCAGGAAGTATCTCTTCGCGCCGCTGGCCTCAGCGATGGCGCAGCCGATGTGAACGCGGCGGATCTTCTTCCGAATAATTGCTGCAGCTGCGTGTTCCAGCTTGACGGGGAACTTGAGGTCATGAGCGAGCACGTTCGCCGTCCCGCGCGGCCAGATGCCCAGGCGGGTGTTGGTGCCAACCAGACCCTGGAGTGCCTCGTTGATCGTGCCATCGCCCCCTGAAACGATCACATCCGTCGCGCCCTTTGCTGCCGCCTCAGCGGCCAGGCGGGTGGCGTCCCCTGGCGCCTCAGTGTTCAGCAGTTCGACTTGAAGGCCATTCTTTTTCAGCAGACTGCAAAAACGATCAATCTCAGCGGCACGGTGAGTTCCGCCGCGGCCTGCATTTGGATTCGAGATGAGGACGGCTTTGCGCTGATCCATTTCGCGGGCCCGTCGAATTATTCCAAACGATAGTTTGGCGCTTCTTTCGTGATGATTACGTCGTGCACGTGAGATTCGCGCAGGCCCGCGGTGGTGATGCGGATGAAGCGCGTCTTCTCCTGGAATTCCTTGATGGTGCGGCATCCGGTATAACCCATGCCCGAACGCAGGCCGCCCACTAGCTGCGTCGCCATCTCAGCCACCGTACCTTTATAAGCGACGCGGCCTTCGATGCCCTCGGGCACCAGCTTTGACTCCGCTTCTGTATCTTCCTGCGCATAGCGATCGCGCGAACCTTCGCGCATGGCCCCGATTGATCCCATCCCGCGATAGGTCTTGAACGACCGTCCCTGGAAGAGTATGACTTCGCCGGGAGCTTCTTCGGTGCCGGCGAAAAGCGAACCGATCATGACGACGTCGGCGCCGGTGGCAATCGCCTTGGCGACATCACCGGAGAATTTAACGCCACCGTCGGAGATGATGGGCACGCCACTATCGCGCGCGGCCATAACGCAAGATTGAATTGCCGTGATCTGCGGCACGCCGGCGCCGGTGACAACGCGCGTGGTGCAAATCGATCCCGGTCCAATACCAACTTTCACGGCATCAACGCCGGCCTCTATCAGTTCGCGCGTTCCTTCAGCGGTGCCTACGTTCCCGGCGATCAATTGAGTTTTTGGGTGACGACTCTTGATATGACGAACTGCGTTGATGACCCGCGAAGAATGTCCGTGCGCAGTATCAATGACCAGGCAGTCAACCCGCGCTTTGACCAACTCGTCGGCCCGCTCGACAAAATCCCCCGTGGCCCCAATTGCCGCGGCGACTCGTAACCGGCCCAAATCGTCCTTGGCGGCCGTCGGATACTTAATGGCTTTCTGAATGTCTTTTACGGTGATTAACCCTTTGATGCGCTTGTCGTCGTCAACGACCAGAAGCTTTTCGATGCGATGCTTCTGCAATACCGCTTTGGCTTGTTCGAGGGTGGTGCCGACGGGAACACTTACCAGCGGTTGCTTGGTCATCACGTCTGCAACCGGAATGTCGAATCGCGTTTCGAATCGAAGATCGCGATTGGTGATGATGCCAACCAGATGCCCGTCTTCGTCCACCACCGGCACGCCGCTGATGTGATAACGCTCCATCACATGGAGAGCTTCGCGCACCGGCCGGTCGGGACGAATTGTTACCGGATCGACAATCATTCCCGATTCCGAGCGCTTCACTTTATCGACTTCTTCCGCCTGACGCTCGATGCTCAGGTTCTTATGAATCACCCCGATACCACCTTGTTGCGCGATGGCGATGGCCAGCGCGGCTTCGGTAACCGTGTCCATCGCTGACGAGCAGAGGGGAATTTGCAATCGTATGCCGCGGGTGAATTGCGTTGAGGTGTCGGTCTCGGCGGGCAGCACTTCAGAACGCGCCGGCAGAAGCAGGACATCGTCAAAAGTCAGACCTTCGCTGATATCAGAGGTAATCATTTTGTTCTGGATAACTCCTTGGAAATCATGTGAATAAAGATCTGCGCTCGCGTGTAGAGCAGAATAAACAAAAATGCCCGCAGTTGTAAGCGGGCTTGCGGAGACACTTCTTTTCTTCAATTACTAACAGCTTGAACGAACCTCCCCGGGCGGCATCACGGTTTGTGGGACTGTATATAGTAACGGAGTTTTGCGATTAATGCTGTTCAGAAGCTGCAGGCGGGCCACAGGCGGGCTGGCTCGGGGAGCTGTTCGGCGTTGATACCAGTGCAAAGCTGCAATGGCGCCCAGCGATAGAACTGCCAGGATGACGATTGCCAGTAATAGCGTTACCAGCGGCGAGCGGGACGAGTGGGCATCGGTATAAACCAGAGACTTGGGTCGAATACTCTGGTTTTCGTCGGGTGTTTCGCCCTTCTCGCGCAGCGTGTTGGAGTAACCTTCAATTGCTTCCCGTTCGTCGTAACCAATATACCTGGCGTAGGATTTAATAAAGCTCTTATTAAAGATACCGCCCGGCAGGCGCTTGTAATCGTCGGTTTCGATTGCTTCCAGATAGCGCATGGAGATACGCGTCTGTTCGGAAATGTCGCGCAGGGAAATGCCGCGCTCCTCGCGGGCAAGCCGCAACTTCTCTCCGATAGTGATAGCCATCTCCAAACGAAGCCGGCTCTTCTGCGTCGATCGCGGTGATGCGTAACTGGCGAGACGGCGGTACCGGTAAACTCCCACTTGATCCCTGGCCGTATCGCGCGCAACTTTAAGCCTCAAAGCAAGGCAAGCTGCTCTTGCGGCGCAATATAACGTGCGCTTGTAAAAGTTGTCAAACTTTTGTGCCTGCAAAGGGTTGCGCTGTCTTGATTCTTGCGGCGGGCGGTGATAGCTTTGCACTGAACCGAACAGTCGCTTTTAACTTCTACAACTGAAAAGTGAGGACCGAAGAAATGCCTCTTGAAGCATTAGGAATGGTCGAGACCAAAGGCTTCGTGGGCGCGGTGGAAGCCGCGGACGCGATGGTCAAGGCGGCCAACGTTCAACTATTAGGAAAAGAGTACATTGGCGCCGGCTATGTAACGATCTTTGTTCGCGGCGATGTGGGCGCCGTCAAGGCTGCCACAGATGCAGGCGCGGCAGCAGCGCGACGTGTCGGCGAGCTTGTTAGTGTACATGTTATTCCGCGGCCACATGCTGAAGTCGAGCGCGTGTTGCCCGTCAATGGCCGCACCGGCTTTAGCCCGGACGAACGCGCCCTGCAGGGCGGTGCCCGTGGTCAGCTGGGCCAGGGCGAGCAGGGAAGATCGATACAAGCCGGCTCGCGCGAAACCAATCGCGAAAGAACCAAGTAATTCATTGCCGATTGCCAAGTGCCGATTGCCGATTTCGCGCTGAGATTGGTTGATCTTTAAGGTAAGCTCGGAAATCAGAAATTGGCAATCGGCAATCGGCAATGGGAGGGTAGTATGTCGGCAGACAAGGATCTGATATCTGTGCAGCAGGCCCGGGATATGGTCGAGGCGGCGCATCGCGCCCAAGTCGCCCTGGCCCACTTTGATCAGACTAAGATAGATCGTATTTGCGAGGCGATGGCAAAAGCCGCTCTACGGGAGTCGGCCCGGCTGGGTGCGCTGGCGGTTGAGGAAACGGGATTTGGAGTTCCGGCCGACAAACAAGAGAAGAACCGCTTCGCTTCAGAGGACGTCTGGAATTATTTCCGTAACCTGCGCACCGTCGGGGTCGTTTCCGAATCGAAAGACATTGTAGAGATTGCCAGTCCGCGCGGTGTCGTAGCCG
>JBDUCF010000295.1:0-4052 GCA_040003545.1 Pyrinomonadaceae bacterium
GGCAGAGTTGGCTGCCGTGCCGGAGAGCCTTCTCCAACGCCCTCTCAGGTCGCTCGACAAGGGCAGCTTCCGCCTTGCGGACTTCGACGGCAAGGTCATAGTAGTGAATCTCTGGGCCTCGTGGTGTGGCCCGTGCCGTTCGGAAGTTCCGGAGTATGAGAAGGTGCGGAAGGAGTACGCCGGACGAAACGTGGAGTTCATCGGTCTAACAACTGAAGACCCGCGCACGTCATCCGACCGCGTGAAACAGTTCGTGCGCAATCTCAATTTCGGTTTCCGCCTGGGCTGGGCTGATCGCGAGACGGCGGTCACGCTGATGAACGGCAGGAACACGATTCCGCAGACTCTGGTCATCGCCCCTAACGGGCGCATCGTCAGTCAGTGGCGTGGGTTTTCGCGAAGACAGAGCGGTGACCACCTGCGCGAGGCTGTTGATAGCGCTCTCTCGCAAGCGCCTCCGCCAATCAGCAAGAACCAGAAGTTCAAAGTCGAACGTCCAGAATCTAAGGTCGCACCGCGCACTGACTAATAATAGTGGTCCATAAATGGTTCCCGCGGCCATGACCTCGCCGGGTAACTACGCGCTTTCTGTTTTGCCCAGCTATCCCCAAGCAAATTCAAGAAGGGACTTTTCGATGACTAATAGAAGGCGAAGGGAATTCCATTACAGGAACGCTGTAACTGTGTGTCTCATCCTCCTGCTCTTAATAGGCGGTATCACCTCTTCCGCGCGCCGGGATCGCGAAGATGAACCTGCATCGGAAGGCCGCCGCATTACGCCTGCGGGTTCGCTGGTCATGGACTTAACAACCAGACAGCCCGCTGTGGGCGCCTTGCCGGTAGATTTTGTTCGCAGCCCTGATCACGCAGGACGCGATGGCGGCGGACGATATCTCATCGCCGTAAACAGCGGTTTCGGACTGCAGTTCAATGCCGCCGGCAATCGAGGTCAGCAATCGCTGTCCGTGATTGATCTGAACACCAGGCCCTCTCCTGCCGTGATACAGAACATCTACTTTCCTTCTCCACAGAGCGTTAACGTTGGCCTGGTTTTTTCCCCAATAGCGGAAGTCGATAGTTCTTATGCGCTGTTTGCCGCTGGGGGATTCGAAAACAAGATCTGGATCTTTCGCTTTCAGCCGGGAAGTCAAACGCCGATCACGCCAACTTCACCCGGTCCGGAAACGACCGTCACGGCTCCTTTCATAGACGTGAGCGGCTTTACGCCGGCTGCACCCTCGCCTCGCTACAACAGAGATCACGCGCCCGTCTATCCCACCGGGCTGGCTATCAGTCCTGACGGTAACACTCTGTTCGTCGCCAATAACCTCGGTGATAGTCTGGGAATCATCAGCGATCTGCGCGGGGCCAGAAAACTGAATCGAGTTGATCTGCGCCATCCTGCGAACCTTGAGGCATTTATTTATCCCTATGCGGTGGTAGCTTCGGCGGGTGTTGATGACACCAGGTCATTGACCGGTGCGACAAAAGCTGTCCGCGATGATGGGCCGCTAACGGTTTACATTTCGTGTTGGAACGACGCTTCTGTCGCTGTGGTCCACACCGCAGATCTCATTCGCCCCGTTTCTTATATTTCCGTCGGACGCCATCCAACCGCGATGCTGCTGAATCCAAAGCGAACCAGACTTTATGTAGTCAACTCAAACGCCGACAGTGTCTCCGTAATCGACACCCAAACGGACAAAGAAATCGAACGCATTAATATTCGTTTGAGCGAAGACGCTCTTCCTGGCAACAGTCCGGAAAGTCTGGCTCTCAACGGAAACACACTGTACGTGGCAAACGCCCATAGCAATTCAGTCGCGATTATTAAACTGTCTTTGTTGGCCGAGGGAGGCTTTCACCCTAACAGCATGATCACGAAGGAGAATGAACGCGAAGCCCGCGAAAAGCAGACCGGCCGCAGCGTCGTGCGTGGGTTCATCCCGACCGGACAATACCCTTCGGCGGTGGCGGTTGCGGGGCAAACCATCTTCGCCGGCAACGGAAAAGGTACGGGTGTAGAGAACTCTTCCGTTGTCGTCAATAACTCGGGTCGGGCTCCCAACGCGCCAAATGATCGCTTTCCCGTCGGCCGTGGTCGAGCCGGTGGGCAGGGCGGCCA
This sequence comes from Pyrinomonadaceae bacterium, assembly GCA_040003545.1. Taxonomy (GTDB): domain Bacteria; phylum Acidobacteriota; class Blastocatellia; order Pyrinomonadales; family Pyrinomonadaceae; genus DASXRU01. The sequence continues at coordinate 2,126 of JBDUCF010000295.1, forward strand.
GTACAGCGTCTCGCTCGTAACCGGCAACATCAGCACGTTTGCCATTCCTGACGATCCGGCGCTGGCTCAATACACCCAGCAGGTGATGCGGAACAATAATCTGCTGGGCGCGAAGCAGACCAAGTTATTTCCCGGTTCGTCACCGATCAAGCACGTTATCTACGTCATCAAGGAGAATCGAACTTACGATCAGGTGTTCGGCGATGTCGCCCACGCGGGGAATGGTCAGCCAGCCGACGGCGACCCGAGGCTGGCGATCTTCGGCGCGGGTGAAGCAGCGCAACGTCCCGATGGCGTGGTGCAGACTATCACACCCAACCACCAGGCGCTTGCGCTACGCTTCGGACTTTTCGATCGCTTCTTCGCCAATTCAGAGGCGAGTCCCGACGGTCACAACTGGTCCACCGCGGCGTTTTCAAGTGACTACGTCGATAAAGCATATCGTTGGGAATACAGTAGTCGCGGACGCGGTTACGATTACGAAGGGTTCAACCGGCTGCCTAACTACGATCCGATCCGCGGCGTGCCGCCACTGTTTGGACGGTCAGTCGTCGCGGCAGACGTGGCCAGCTACATGCAACGCTTCATCCCCTATCTCAACGGCTCGCGCGATGTTGCTGAACCGGAGACGCTTTACCTGTGGGATGCGGCGGCGCGTGCCGGTCTGACTTATCGAAACTACGCCGAGTTCATTGGCACTCTTTCGGAAGCAGATGTAGCGGCGATCAAAGACAATCGATCAAAGTCTTATCCCGACATTTCGCCTACGGTTTCGGCCTTCCCCACCAAGAAATCGCTCGAGGATCATCACAGCGATTCATTTCGCAATTTTGATCTGGACACGCCGGACGCGATGACCATCGACTCGTATCGCGCCGCAAAAGGTTCGGCCGGACGCGCCAACGCGTTAATTAGCAATCAGGCCGATCCGGGTCTTCGTGGTGTGTCTCGTTTGGGTGCGTGGCTCGATGAGTTTCGCAGCTTCATAGCCGACCGCGAGGCAGGTAAAGATCGTTTCCCTAACCTCTCGATACTGCGCTTGCCCAATGATCATACTGACGGGATCATAGCCGGCAGGCCCACGCCGCAATTCTTCGTCGCCGATAACGACTATGCCCTGGGTCTGCTGGTTGAGACTGTTTCAAAAAGTCCTTATTGGAAAGACACAGCGATATTCGTCGTTGAGGATGATGCACAGGATGGTCCAGATCATGTTGACGCGCATCGCAGCGTGGCTCTGGTCATCAGCGCCTACAATCGTCCCGGCCTCCTGGTTCACGAATTCCATAACACCGTAAGCCTGATTCGAACGATAGAGCTGTTGCTGGGAATTGCACCGATGAACCAACTCGACGGCACCGCGGTGCCGATGAATATTTTCCGCGCGGAAGCCGATCTGCGACCGTACGAAGCACAACTTCCCAACGTCGACCTCGACAACCTAATCACTCCGAGGGCACGCGATGCGGCCACTGCTTACTGGATGAAGCGTACTGCTGAACAAAACATGTCACACGCAGACATGGCTGATCCTGCAACGCTTAACCAAATAATCTGGTACTCAGTGCGTGGCAATCAGCCGATGCCCGCCATCAGCCGGCTACCCGCCTTTGATGTCATGCGACTCGGCTTGGAAGAAAGAGAAGAAGTAGCGCGGGCCCCTGCGGCCGGCGCCAGGGATGATTAAAGTGACGTATCGCAAACTGACGGTTTGCGTTGCACCCGAGCCTTCGCCCCAGCGGGGCGAGATGTTTATAGCACTCCGGTTTTCTTGAATTTTCTAGCTCCTTTAGGAGCCAAAGAGCGACGACACATCTCGCTCCTCCGGAGCGAAAATCCATCTCCTTGGCATTCCTGTTCTATAAACATTGCGCTCCTAGCGGAGCGAGGATCGCGCCGTGGCCAGGTACTGTAAATGCCTCCCTGT
>JBDUCF010000296.1:0-4047 GCA_040003545.1 Pyrinomonadaceae bacterium
AATGGATAGAACTACGCCGCTGAAAAGAAATCAGCCGATTTCGAGGGCTCGCAGGCTCACTCATATTGGACGCTCTTAAGCGTCAACCCACAGGCGGGCGCGGTCGCACCCACGAGATCGCGATCGCCTTCGCGAATTGCGCGCGTCACAGTATCTACATCAATTTCGTTCCGCGCAACCGCCAGTAGAGAGCCCGCTATCGAACGCACCATGTAACGCAGAAAACCATTCGCGGTAATGGAGATCTCTACCAGACGGCACTTTCCGCGCTCGTCCCATTCCTCAGCGACCTCCAGGGACGTAATCGTGCGCACGCGAGTTCCCGCTTCCGATTGCGCCGAACAAAAGGCGGTCCAGTCATGTTCTCCCGGAAAAAGCTTCGCGCCCGAACGCATTTTTTCCAGGTCCAGCTGGCGTGCTTCATGGTGCGCATAACGTCTCCAGAAGGGAGACATCACGGCAGCGTTCACCACGCGATAGAGGTACGTCTTACCGCGGGCGGAAAACCGCGCGTGAAAATCGTCACCAGCCTCCTGGACCTCCAACACCCGCAGGTCGCATTCAACATTTCCATTTATTGCCGCGCGTAGTTTTTCCGGAGTGATTTCACGCTGCAGTTGGACATTTGCCACCTGACCCTCGGCATGCACCCCGGCGTCAGTGCGTCCAGATCCGTGAACGACAACCTCGCGTCCTTCAAGCAGACTCAGCACCCGTGTCAGTTCGCCCTGCACCGTGCGCAGGTCATTCTGCATTTGCCAGCCGTGAAAGTTCGTGCCGTCATACTGGAGCGTCAGCTTGAAGTTCATTTTGGAGTGCGGCGCCTTGTCGCCGCCTTCAAAGGCTGTGGAGACGCGGGGTAGAGTCCGACAAAAAGCGGCCACAAGACGCCGCACTCCAAATTATTGCTTCCTGCTGCCGGGCTTGATTGCGATATCGCCGCGACCGCAGGCTTCGCAAACAGAGGGCTCCATCGCCGGTACATCCAGCGTCGCCAGCGCCATTCGGGTAACGCCGACGTCAGCCTTGCCGCCGGATCGATCTATGATCGACGCCGCGCCAACTACATTCGCACCCGCTTCGCGCAGCGCCTGGATTGTCTCGCGGGTTGACCGGCCGGTTGTTATCACGTCTTCGACTACCAGAATGCGTTCGCCCGGCGCAACCGCGAAGCCCCGCCGTAGAGTCATTCTGCCCTGTTCGCGCTCCGTCCAGATGAAGCGCGTGCCCAGATGCCGCGCCACTTCATAACCGATGACAATCCCCCCGATTGCAGGCGACGCGACTAACTGCATATCTTGATCGCGGAACGTTTCGGCGATGGCGGCTGCAAAGGCAGAAGCAACCGACGGATCTTGCAACGCAATCGCGCACTGCAGGTAGGTCGAGCTGTGAAGCCCGCTTGAAAGCACGAAGTGCCCCTCAAGCAATGCTCCTGCTTTTTTGAATCTTTCGATTACTTCTTCGGGTTGCAAGAATCAGGTTCCCCAAGCATCTATTCGATCTGGATTAACGGTATTGCTGCAGTTTGAGCGCTTGGCCTTAGTGCAACGAACGGTCAGCTAGCGCAATTCAGCGGGGCCAGATTGCATCAGTACGCTCAAATTGAACCAGTAGGCGATCACTCCCTGGTTGTTTCAAAACTCAGGCGCGGACTACAATACGATTCAATGAAACTACGGCGCAATCTTATTTCCGATTCTGTCCTCGTTCAAGAAGCAGCGGAACTTCTGCAGAGTTGCGGCGGGTGTGCCACGGCTGCCGAGATTGTCGACGCGGTTTTCAAGCTCTCTAATATTGACTCCCAACTGGCGGCCGGCTTGATTGCCGACCTGATTGGCGGCGATCCGCGCTTTGAAGTGCTTGAGGGTGGCAGCGTCAATTTGCTGCAACGGGATCATGATTCGCAGTTATTGTCGGGCACCGACTTCGTGGTTGTGGATGTGGAAGCCACGGGCGCCCGGTTGCTGCCGTGTCGCATCATCGAGATTGGCGCGTATCGTGTCACTGACGGGAAGATCGTTGCCAAGTTTGAAACACTCCTGAATCCCGGAACCCCGATTCCGCGTTTTATCAGGACCCTAACGGGAATCTCGGACGACCTGGTTAAGAACGCTCCTGCTTTTAACGAGGTGGCCGAGGATTGGCTCGACTTTGCCGGCGACAGCGTGTTGGTTGCGCATAATGCGCCGTTTGATCTACGTGTTCTTAACCAGGAGATTGGACGCGCCTTTCCCGGACATCGAATGGCAAACTCCAGTTTGTGCACAATCACACTGGCGCGTCACTTGTTCCCCGGACTGCAACGTTACCGCCTTGACTGTGTCGCGGATCATTTCGGTATCGAGATTGCTGCGCGACATCGGGCGGGCAGCGACGCGCTCGCTACGGCGCACATACTGATCAGACTTTTGGAAAAGCTGAACGAACTTGGGGTAGAAGACCTTGGCGCGGCGCGACGCTTTCGCCTTAACCCGGAGGCGCGGACGTCCGGGCAGCACGAGGCGCAATTAGCTTTCGATGTCTGACAGCGGCTGCGCATGCCGGGCACGTAACAGGCTGCGACCAACGAAAATAGCGATTATCAGCACCGCCAGGCCTATTCCGATTGCCGGATAGTATCGCGCCAACCATTCCTTTGCGTGGTCGCCGTATCGCGCAGCCAAATATCCTTCCAGCAAATAACGAAACGCACGCCCGATGGCTATTGCAATAGCCATTCGCAAAACGCTGAGACGAAACACGCCGGCGGAGACTACGAATAGTTTGAACGGAAATGGCGGCGGCAGCAGCGATGCCACCAGCACCGAGAGCACGTCATAACGTTCAATCAGATCTTTGACGCGCGTTTGCTTCGACGGCGAAAAGCGCGCCAAAGCCCTGCGCCCGGCGCGCCGGGAAAAGTAATAGAGAATGACGCAACCCGCCGTGGATCCGATAGTCGCGGCCGCGGCATAGATAACCATCCAGCCGGGACGCGAAGCCGACAGCAGCATCACCACCGCATCGGGACCGCCGGCCATAGGCACAAAAGCGCCGTCCAGCAGGGCGATTGCGAAGAGGCCGAAGGGGCCGAAGGTGATCAGGTAATTTGAAACCTTACCGAGCTTTCTTAGGAGCCACTTCAATATTTTGCTTCCCTTCTACTGATCAGAGATCAGAGGTCAGATGTCAGATGTCAGATGTGACACGTTTTGTGGTGGCTCTTACTGACCTCTGATCTCGACTTCTGACCTCTCGTTCTTAAGCCCTCCCTGACGGTCGGGCTACTGCCCCGAATCCCGTTCTCGCCCCTGCTCAACTGCCGCTCTGCCACGGCCTGACAGCAAATAAACTATCAGCGCCAACAGGCAAACACCAGCGACAATGCTGATGATGACCAAGCCGTTGTCTTTGAGAAATCTTAAAACGCGTTCGCCATAAAATACGGCGAGAACTCCCTCGACGTAGTAACGCAGCGAACGAGCGATCAGGACCGTGATCAGAAATCGCCGGCGAGGAAACTCCATGGCCCCCGCCGTGGCGACAAAAATCTTGAAAGGCATAGGCGGCGGTAAAAGGGCAGGCACCGCCAAAGCCAGAATTCCAAAGCGGGCGTACGCGCGCTCGACTCGTTTGATGTGTTCGGCGCGAAATCGCCGCCGGAGAAGAGCTTGCCCTCCGCGGCGGATAATCGTATAGAGCAGCCAACATCCAATTACTGAACCCAGCGCAGCAAACAACGGAAAGATGAAAACGGCGCGCGGATGTTTATAACACCGCATGACGACCAGATAGTCGTTGATTTCCGGCAGCGATAAGAGCGACGAATCAAGGGCTCCGATAAGTAACATCGCCGGCCCGGCCACGTACAAAGGCACACTTACGATGAAAGCACCCAGCCGGCGAGCGACAGCGTGTAGCCAATCAAACATAGACTAGCAATTATTCAGATTACGTAAACCAGACGCACAGAGGAATAAGCAGGATATGCGATCTGCTAAGCATTCACTTGTGACTATTTCATTTGACGGGAGCAAAGACGACCGGTGAGTCGTAGGTCACGCC
>JBDUCF010000040.1:0-13731 GCA_040003545.1 Pyrinomonadaceae bacterium
TTCCCTTTATTGATCACGAACTAGAATCCCGGCTTTGGCCCTATCTGGGAGGCATCGCTAGAGAGAACGCAATGAAGGCCCTCTCCATTGGCGGCACAGCAGATATTCACGGCCTATTGTCGCTGCCTGCCACAATGAGTTTTGCCAAGGCCCTTCAGCTCATAAAGGGCGGTTCTTCAAAGTGGATTCACGATAACTTCTCAAGGTTTAAGAAGTTTGAGTGGCAAGAAGGATACTGCGCCTTCAGCGTCAGCGCCTCGCAAGTGAAAAAGACTATGGCTTATATTCAGAAACAGAAGGAGCATCATCGCAAGAAGACTTTTCAAGAAGAGTTTCTCGAATTCCTCGATAAGCACGGCGTCGAATACGACCCGCGATATGTCTTTCGATAAATTCAGCCGTCCGTTTCACAGACTAAGTAAGTAATGATACGTTCATCTCCCCAGCAATGAATTGCTGGGCTACTATCAGCCGTCCGCTTCGCGGACTACCAATCTAGAACCCTGTCGCCAGCCAGTTCCCACCGTCAACCACCAGTACTGCGCCGTTAATAAAACTCGCCGCGTCAGAACAAAGAAATACGGCCGCCGTTTCAATGTCGCTGATGCGGCCAAAGCGCCCCAGCGGAATGCGACGAAGCAGTTTCTCTTTTACTGGTTCGGGCACCAGTCGCTTCATTCCTTCCGTATCCTCGATTGGTCCGGGCGCGATGGCGTTCACGCGGATACCGTGTCGTCCCCATTCGACCGCGAGATTGCGTGTCAACGCATCCACACCGGCTTTCGCTGCTGAGACGTGAAGCTGGTAAGGCGTCCCGCCATAGTGCAAGGTGGCGCTGATATTCAGAATCTGGCCACGGTTCTTTTTCAATTCCGCGAACGCTGCCCGGCAGACGTTGAAGGTTCCCTTCAAGTCGATATCGACGACGGTGCCGAAGCCGTTGGGGGAAAGTTGTTCAGCCGGAATGAGGAAATTTCCCGCCGCGCCGTTCACGACAATGTCGATCTTGCCAAATCGTTCAACCGTGGCCACGATCGCGCTCTCGACTTCTTCAGACTTGCGCACGTCGGCAGCAACCGCGAAGGCCTCGCCCATGTTTTGGTTCGTCGCCTGCGCGTCGTTGATCGCTTTCGCCGCGGGCTCGAGATGCTCAATGCTGCGGCTGACCAGCGCCACATTCGCGCCTGCCTCAGCCAGCGCCCGAGCCACGCCGCCGGTAATCCCGGTGCCGCCTCCGGTGACAAAGGCCACTTGCCCCTTCAGTAACCCCTCATTAAAGATGCTCATCACATTTGCGACGACTAATCATTTTCCATATATCATTTCTCATTTTCCATTTGTCATTGCAGATCGCTGCAGGGATTCGTCCCTGAATTCGCGGAACGGACAAAACACCAGCCACTGAATAACTGAATGACAAATGACAAATGGAAAATCTTTGGTTTCAAAGTTTCGATTTATGCGCGCCCCAAAGATCACGCGCCGGCAATGTAGGCCCTGGACTGCACGATGTAAATTTGCCCGCGCATATAGGCCCATTCGATGTCCTGGTCCTTCCCTCCGAACACGCGCTTGATGCTGGCGGCGGCGGCGGCCAGCCGTCTAACCACATCGTCAGTCAGCACTACACGCTCGCCGGTAATCGGAATCTCTTTAACTCCGCCGCGTTCGTCAAACGTTAACAGGCTGTCCTCGGCGGACCGGGTCAACACGCGCACCGCCTGGCTGCGCGGGCGAAAAACGATCTGTTCCGCGATCTTTTGTCCTTCAACCACCTTGATACCGAGCCCGCGCTTGGCGCTGATGTAGATCGCGCCTTTGTTATCGCGATCATAGGGGTCCGCCGTAATCATTACGCCAGAGCTTTCTGAGTTTATGCCTTCCTGGATCAGAACCGCCATGTAGATCTTCGAATGATCCACGCCGGCCCGCTCGCGCGCTTCGTACGCTTCAAAGTTCCAAAGCGAGGCCCATACGGTTTTGATTGCTTCGACCAGCGGTTCCTCCCCAAGCACATTCGGCACAGTCGTATAAAGGCCGGCGCCGCTAAAGTTGGGCAGATCCTCCGAGTTCGAAGAACTGCGCACAAATAATCCCTTGCCGGCAAACTCTCGCGTAGCGCGCTGCGCCACCTCTGCGCGCAGATGTTCATTAAGTCGGCCGTGCTGAATTCGTTCGCGCATGGCGGTAAGGCGCTCGCGACGGTACGCCGGATCATGAACGAAGCGTTGATCGTTCATCATCTCGTAGATCGCGTTTTCGAGGTTGTTCTCCTTGATGAACTGATCGTAATAGTAGAAAGGAAGGGTGAAGCCGTTGGGAACGACGATCCCGCGTAAGCGAGAATTGATCAGCTCACCAAGATTCGCCGACTTGCCTCCATAAGCCAGCGACGATCGCTTGCGTTGCTCGCGCAGCCCGGCGATGTGCTGCTCCGACAGATCGGAGACGGGCTTCATTACATCCAATCGCTGGGCCAGGCGCTGCTGATATATTTTCAACTCGTCGAGATCCGCGCGTTTGATGGAATACGCATCGCGCTTCGTCTCGAATGAAACCCACCAGCCATCGTACTGCTTCAAAAGCTGCTGCGCGTTCTTGATATAGGCGTTGGGCACGCCCCATCCCTTGGCCAAAAGGTTGATGTGCGAAAGCGGGGTGGATGGCTGGGTAGTGATAATCCCGGCGACGGGGGGAAGCTGTACCGGGACTTCGTTGAGCACCAGGATCTCGTTAAAGCCAATCTCTACATGGTCGTCGAGCTTCGGAATAATGTGGATACGGCCCAGCCCGCGCGCCAGGTTCAGCGCCTGGTATTCCTGTTCCCGGAAAATATCGCTTTGCGAAACGCGCTGGAGTCCTTCAATGCGCGCCGAGATTTCGTCCTGCCGTATGGAGTTCGGCTTGAAGCGCACTGGCGTGAAGAAGGACTTATTAATTACGTCTGACGCCAGTTTGATTTCAGCGGCGGGAATTAGATCGCCTTCCCAGAACTCGAATGTCCAGCTGCGCACGGGTGTCTGGTAAGCGACCGTGCCCATGATGAAGCGGCGGTTCGGTTTCAGGTAATTATTTTCAAAGAATTCGCGGCCACGCTCGAGCGAAAGATAGGTGCCATTGACGAAGTCTTTGTGAAAAGCGTAGCGCTTGGTATTCACGTAATAGATCTTGTTCTTGTCGCTGCGATCGATAACGAAGAGCACATGCGGCAGTGCGTAGGGAGTGTTCTGATCGTAAACGACGGCCAACGAATCAAATTCCGCGCGGGAGTGTACTGCCGGCAGCGAACGCACGGCGGTCTGCGCGCTCAACGTTGCCACCAGACAGAGCGCCACAACACAAACGCACGCGCTGGCTGTTATGGCCGAGACTCCGGGTATTGCGTACTTTGGCGTTGCGTCGTTGCTCATCCCTGAAAGCCTTCTTTCAAAAGCGCGGCTCCTTCGCGTTTCAGCAATTCTACCAGATCATCGATGTGCCGGCGTTCGGTGAGGAAGCTATTGATGTTGATGCGCAAAGCGCGCCGGCCGTGCAAAACCGTTGAAGGGAAGAATGCTTCGCCGCTTCGCTCAATGCGCTGTTGCAGTGTGCGTTGCAGACGATCCTGTTCTTCAACTTCCCACGATCGCGCCACAGTGGGTAAATAGCGGAAGCAGCACACTGCCGTCTCAATTTCGCCGGCGCGCTGGAAATCAGGCAGCTCGTCAAGACGGGCGGCCAGGTGCCTCGTTAGTTCCAGGTGCCGCTCGACGACCTCGCCGTAACCACGTTTGCCCATGAACTTGAAGGCCATCCATACTTTCAGAGCATTGAACCGGCGCGTGCCCATTTGGCCATAACGAAATAGATCGTATTCAACGTCGGCGCCGCCGCGATCTTCGCTGAGATACTCAGGAGTGATGTCGAACGCATCGCGCAGGACGCGCCCGCCGTCGCGCACCAGCGTGGCCCCGCACACGAACGGCACGAACATCCATTTGTGCGGGTCGAACGTTATGGAGTCGGCTTGCTCGATGCCGCGGAGTTGTCCTTTGTGCTTGTCAGAAAACGCGAGACCGCCGCCGTAAGCAGCATCGGCGTGAAACCAGCATTCATTTTCGCGTGCGATTGCGGCCAGCTCTTCAAGCGGATCGATGATGCCGGTGGAAGTAGCCCCGGCCAGGCCCACGATGCAACAGGGAAGCAAGCCGTCTTGTCGATCCCGCTCAATCGCTTTGACCAAAGCATCGATTCGAATATGGAAGCGATCGTCAGTATCGATCTTTCGCAGGCTCTGACGGCCCATGCCGAGAATGTCCAAACTTTTTTCTACCGAGAAGTGGCATTGCTCGGAGGCGTACACGATTAGTTTGCCGGTTAGTGCGCGCATGCCAAGTTCGGGGATCTCACGAGGAGCAATCGCTGACGGTCGGGCTGCCGCCTGATCGCGGGCGCATTTCAACGCGAGTAGATTTGCTTCGGAGCCCCCACTGGCAAGAATGCCGAAGCTTTCCGGTCCATAGCCGATCAATTCGCACAACCAGCGTAACACTTGCGTCTCGATCAGCGCCGCGGATGGACCATTACGCCAGGCGCCGGCATTTTGATTCAACGCCGAACAGAGTGTGTCGGCCCACACGCCGATGGGCAGGGGCGCCGGATTGAACTGGCCGTAATAACGGGGACTGGAAATCTGCATCGCATGGGGCGCGATATCCCTGGTGAAGCGTTCGAGAATTTCCTCTTCACTAATACCGGCTAACGGCATGGGCTCCTCGAAAAGCTTTTTCAGGTCCGCGGGGGAAGCTTTGGAGGTTACCGGCAAGTTATCTAACTGGCGAGCGTAATCCGCGATTATTCTCGTGACGGCATTGCCGAGGAGTTGATGTTGCTGGCTTAATGATTCGCCCATGTTATTTTTGAAGCGGCCCCCTGGGGACTACTCCCTGTTTTCCGCTGCACTAAATGAATAAACCGATCACCGCTGAGTTCATAGATGCTCTCGAGAGCAACGCCTCGTCATTCGGCGTCGAGCTAAGCGGGGCCGGCATTTCGCAGTTGGCATCGTATTATGAACTTCTGCTCCGTTGGAATCCACGACTGCATCTTGTGGCTCCCTGTTCGCCGCCTGAATTTGCCACGCGCCATATTCTCGAGTCTCTCCTTCTGGTAGCCCACCTGCCAAATAACGCGCGGGTGGTGGATGTTGGCTCCGGCGCCGGACTGCCAATGCTTCCCTGTCTGATTGCCCGCTCGGACCTGCACGCCACCCTGATTGAGTCGTCGCCTAAGAAAACTGTCTTCCTGCGCGAAGCTGTAAAGCACTTGAAACTGGACGAGCGCGCCACTGTTATTGCGAAACGCTTTGAAGACATGGCACCAGTCAAGGCGGACGCAATTACCTGTCGGGCGCTGGATCGCTTCAGCGAGATGCTGCCGCGATTAATCGAATGGTCGCCTCCGCGCTCGTCACTCTTCCTTTTCGGGGGCGATTCACTGCTGATGAAGGTCACTGCTACCGGTCTGCATTTTGAGAGTGTCCATGTGCCGTGCTCCGATCGGCGCAGGCTGATGATACTACGAAAGCCGGCAGCCAGGGAGCGGTTACCGGATTAAGCCCGAGCCATCCGGTCGCCTTCCGGACCAACTTCCTCCTGCGCTCCGGCGCCAATAATCGTTCACTTTTTGAAAAGCCACAGGGATTCGCTCTTTCTTGGATCTACAGGTTCCAATTGGTCAGCGTGACTTGAAGTCATGAAGGACTAGCAGCGAAGACTCTTTGCCGCATTGCCCCGCGGCCTTGATTGACGACTTCATGGGATAACCCCCTGGAGTCTGTCACGAGAGCCAGTTTAAGTAGGAAGGATCCATCTTGAGGAGTCCCAAGTTGTCACACTTAACAAAAGCAGGTCTGGCCTTGTTAGTCTTTCTGGTGTTTGCCGTTGCTGGTCCGGCGGTCAAAGCCGATCCCGTAACACTGATTACGGAGACCAACGGCTTCCAGCGTAGCAATCTGGGTAACAACGGCGTTCCGAACGGCCTTGATAGCCTCTTGGGAACGGCCGTAACCAACACTCAGATAGTCGCCGGCAGCGGCGGTTCTTTTGTCGCGACGCTTAACAACCTGACGTTCACGGAAGGCTTTACCGGGTTCGGATCTGAAGGGAACTACGTTTTCTCGTTATCGCAATTGCTGACTATTAACGGTCAAACGCAAGTCCTGAATCTGGCGGGTCTGATCAATATCGGCACAGAGCAAGACGCGGTACATATTCTTAGCGGAGACATCCTGACGTTTGACTTCGACACCTTCTCTGTAGTGGCCACTGTCCTCCCCAGCGATGTATTTGCCACCGCCAACGGAGACTTCTTCGGCGCTCTTTCGGCTCAATTCGTCGTCACACCTAAAGACACAAACGCGGTTCCAGAGCCAACAACGATTTTGCTTCTTGGTTCGGGCCTGGCAGGCTTTGCGGCAAGGATACGTAAACGCAGGCGCAACGCAAGCGGTTAGCTCGCGCGCACCTGAAATAGGACAGGCAGGAATGCCTGTCCTACATACTTAAGCCCGGCTGTCTTTTATCGCACAACCTCAATCCCGATCAACTGCTGTCCGTTAATTACGAACTCAGCCGGCGCCAGTTCTTTCTCGAAGAGTGGAGAAAGCGTCATCGCCGTGTAACCGCCGGAACTTCGCTCGTTATTAAGCGTGGCCACAACCGAAGGCGGCAGATTAGGCAGTTCGCTGGTGCCAATGACTACTCCCGGGGTGACGCGAAAGAGTTTTACGTACAGGCGGTCATCCTTGCGAATCTTATTCATTGCCCTAACGAGCTGGCCCAGATCCTGCGGCACGAAAGCTTTTGCCGCCGAGCTCTCCTGAAGCGCGCCACCGTCGCCAACAAACACTACAAGCTGCCCGAGCGGCACGTCCGAAGGTATCTGGACGGGAATTCGCTGCACGAACTGCTTCCCTGAGTCAGTTCGCACATATGCCTGTATCTCAACCTGTTCGCCACGCCTCACTTCGGTTCTATCCAGCGAAATGCGCTCCAGGGTGGCGGCGTACTTGGTGTCGGTCGAGATGATGTCCAGCGAGATCCCGCTGATTTGCACGTTGTCAAAACCGCTGGTCAACAGCGCGCCCACCGGCACGGCGATCGACCCGGCAGCCAGCTGGGGAGCATTCCCGGACGAGAACCGGCGTTCCAGCGTGATCGGTTCCTGACCCTTAACCCCGACTTCACCGCGGATGCTGATGGTTGAATCACCAAGACTACGCTCGCTGGCGGTAATAGTGTTGTAAACCGTCAGGTTCACCAGCAGAGGAGTCAAAAATGGATCACTTGCCACTTCATACGAGAACTGTTCGGTACGATCGCGGCTCGTATGCAGCTTTATCTTTACCGGAATCATGCGGGGCGCCTGCCCCAGTTTTCCGAAAACCCCCGTGGCCCGGTCCTGTGAAATGGAACCAACCATCTGGCTCGGTACAGCGAGCTTGAAAGAGTTGTTCGTATTGGGAATGACCGTCACGACTGAACTTTCAGTCATCGGCATGTCGGCGGCGCCAAGACTCAGGAAAGGGTGGCCAAAAGCATAAATACGGTCACCATCGCGGAAAGTAACCGTGCCGGAGGCAGCGATTGAATAATCGCCGCGCACTAACTGCACGCTGATCGAAGTTCCGGGCGCCAGCGTCTTATCGGTGATCGGGCCCATCGGCGTTATTGCAGCGGCGCCGCCAACCCCGGAAAGCGGCAACAGGCCATTGCTCATCAGCGCCGGAGAGAAAAGCGAAAGTGATTCCTGGCTGATACCCCCAAAAACCACCGGAGTAGCAATCGGTTGAATCTGCTGCCCCATCAAGGCAACCAGCGGTGAGCCACTCGCCACCGAAGCAATCAAGGGAGCGCCGGCTATTGCCTGCTTTGGCAAAGTAGGTTTCCATTCCGCACTCGCCAGTTGGCTAAAAGAGACTGCGTGGGGCTCGCGGGGCTCTCTGGATTTGCTTCCCGCGCCACCTTCGAAGATGTCCAGCATCTCCTTAATCGGCGTAATCCCGCAGATCGGTTCTTTCGAAAAAGGAAAGCTGAACGCGATCGCACCAGCCAGACGCCCATCAATGTAAACCGGCGAACCTGACATGCCGGCAAAGACGCTGGTCTTATCGACGTTCGCGCCGGAAAGGCGCGCAATAATCGCCGATTGGCGGGGTCCAGGGAAACCGGGCAAGACGCCCAGAATTTCTACTCCGAACTCCTCCGGCTCAGTGCCGGAAAAAACTGTGCGGGCAACGCCCTTCATGCCCGGTCGCAAGTCTTCGACGGCAAACAGGCGGGGGTCGCCGACTTCTGCTGGGGCTTTCTTCTGCTGCGCCAACGCGGGAGCCGATTGCGCCATTAGAACTAATGCCAAAGCCACCACTGGGACGAAATATTTTTTCATTGAATCAATCATGAAAAAGCGACCGCCGCTGATTCCCTTCCTTATTTCCTTTGTTCTTCGCCGCCTGACAATCTAAGGCGATTGCTTTGATGTGTTAGCTACCGCCTCGGCCATCCTGGAATATAACCCAGATCGAAGCAAAGTGAAACCGAAGCTCAAAAAGCGCTTCTGTTTGCCATCGGCGCCGTTTTAGATGCCTGCTTGCCCGCCGGCGTTGTTGTCGGGGGAAAGACGTCATGATAGTTTCGCCTGGAAAGACTCTTTGGTTCAATGCTGCGGGATCAGACGCCGAACGTGATGGGAAATCATCAGGGGCAGGGATTAGAAGGCTTTATTCTGATTGGCGGCGCCTCCAGCCGCATGGGAGCCGACAAGGCAGGGCTTAAGCTGGGCGGTAGAACCTTTGTCGAGAGGATCGCGGCGGCGCTGGCTTCGGTTGCCGAACCCATTCGTTGCGTGGGTGCAAAGGCAGATAACTCGTCGGGTTTGATCAATGTCCCGGACCTTTATCCTGGTTGGAGCGCTCTGGGCGGACTTCACGCAGCCCTGGCGGCCGCTAGCGCCGAATGGTCCGCCATCGTCGCCTGCGATCTTCCTTTTGTCACCGCAGGACTCTTCACCCGTCTCGCCATGCTCAGGAAAAACTTCGACGCGGTAGTTCCAGTGCAGCGGGACGGACGGCCGCAACCACTCTGCGCGCTCTATCGTTCCGAGTCCTGTTTACCGAAGGCCGCTGACTTGATCGCAAATGGGGAGCGACGACCGCGCGCGCTTCTCGCCACGGTGAACACCCTTTGGATAACCCAGTCCAAACTGGATGATCTGGATGGCGCCGCTAACTTTTTTTGGAACATCAATACGCCCGACGATTACTCCCAGGCGCAGTTGCTTCTGGGCACGGCGACGTCGGGAATTTAGGGCTTTCGCTTTTGCAGTTCATCATTCATAATCCCTCGCACAAACTATGGCGCGCCGACGAATACTTGGAACCCGGTTTGCAAAAGCAATGCTGCCGATTGTACTGCTGGTTTTGCTGGCCGTCGTCGCGGTTGCTGTTTGGATAGTTCATACCGTCACGCGGCCACCTCATCAGGAATACCTCGTTACTCCACAAACGTTTTCACAACTAAGCGGCCCGGTGTTGAAGGCCACCGATGAAACCTGGTCCAACCGTGACGGCACGACGGCGCGGGGCTGGCTGATACGTGGAGCACCCGGAGCGCCCGCAGTCATTCTCTATCACCGCTACGGCGCGGATCGCTCGTGGCTGCTGAATCTGAGTGTAAAACTTAATGAGACAACTAACTTCACCATGCTCTGGCCTGACCTGCGCGGACACGGACCAGACCCACTGGTCAAATGGTCTTCGTTTGGCACCAGCGAGGCGGATGACGTCTCAGCGGCGATCGATTACCTCCGATCGTTAAAAGCGCCTGGGGGAGGGCCGCAGGTGGGCGATGCGATTGGCCTGTATGGAGTGGAGTTGGGAGCCTATGCGGTGCTGGCGGCTGCGGCTTCACACCCGGAGGTGCACGCGCTCGTTCTTGATTCGGTACCTTCGGCGCCTGACGATTTGCTGAACGCCGCCACCAAAAACCGCATGGGGATAGACAATGGGCTCTTGCGAGAATTAGCGCGTCTCGGGGCGCGAATTTACTTTCTGGGAAAGTACAAGAACCCTCCCGCATGCCAGCTTGCCGCATTGCTGCGAAACAAGCGTGTGCTTTTGCTTTCGGGTGAAGATGCCGGCGACCTGCGCGCCTCTACCGCGGCGCTGCAGCGTTGCTTTTCCCAGCCGGCCGCGATAGAAACCAAAACCGATCTGGCATTAACTGGACTCAATCTGCCTGCGGCAACCGGCGAACTTGGTGAAGGATACGACCGGCGCGTGATAGAGTTTTTTGATACAGCTCTTCGAAGCGCGCCGTAGTTGTTGTTTCCCTCTTTGGTCGGCCTACATCCCTAACGAAAACAAGCACTGACCATCAACCACTGATTACTGATTTCATGTTACGAACTGCCGTTATCGGTGTTGGACATCTCGGCCGGCAACACGCTCGGATCCATGCTGCTTTTGCCGCAGAAGGGCGAACGCGTTTTGTAACCGTGTGCGACCTGATCGAGGAGACCGCTCGCTCAATTGCCACTGAAAGGCAAACCGAATGGACTACCGATTGGCGCACGCTGGCAGGAAAAGTTGACGCGGTAAGCCTTGCCGTTCCCACCCAATCGCATTGCGAGATTGCCTGTGTACTGCTCGAGCAAGGCATCCACGTTTTGGTTGAAAAGCCGATCTCGCGCACGCTTGCGGAGGCCGACCGAATGGTCGGGGCGGCTGAAAAGAGTGGCGCGCTGCTGCAGATTGGTCATCTCGAGCGTTTCAATCCTGCGCTCATTGCGCTCAGGCCTTACGTCCGCAACCCGGTGTATTTTGAGATCCACCGCGTCGGCGAATTCACGGCACGCTCCCTGGACATAGACGTTGTGCTGGATTTGATGATTCATGATTTGGACATCGTGCAGTGGCTGGTCGGCACTGATGTTGAAGTTACCAGTCTGCATGCAGTGGGCATTCCGATTCTAACTGACCGGGTTGACGCGGCAAACGCGCGCCTGGAATTCGCTTCCGGAGCAGTCGCCAACATTACCGCTTCGCGAGTCGGCACGGAGAGGATTCGCAAGATGCGATTCTTTCAGCCGCGCGATTATGTCGCGGTGGACTACGCCGCGAAGCGCGCCTCGATTAGCAGTCTCGCGCCGCCCGCGGCGGATGGCGGCTGGCCCGGCGTTCACGTGCGCAACCTTGATGTAATTGACGTTGAGCCGCTGCGGGCTGAGATCGAAGCCTTTCTGCAAGCGGCCGTTGCGAATTCTCCATCACCTGTTTCCGGATCTGAAGGGCGGCGAGCGCTGGCTCTGGCGCTTCGGGCCCTGCAAAGGATCGAAGAGCACGCGACCCACCCCGGGGTTATGTCCCTCGGCAGGGCGGAAAGTTAGCCCGAACCAAATCGCAATTACATTCCTCGATCCCGGCATCGATCAACTGAAACGTGACCCGGCCCGAAACCAATATCTCTTCTCTTCTAACGTCTGGCATCGAGGCAGGCGATTTCCCTTCTGCTGTTTATCTGATTGCGGAAAACAATCAGATTGTTTTTGGCGAAGCGTTGGGCCAGGCGGTGCGCGAGCCCGCGCACGAGGCCACCTTCGAAACCATTTACGATCTCGCCTCCCTGACAAAGCCGCTGGTCACCGGCTTGCTATGCGCCCGACTGGTGGAGTTGGGCGAGATTACCCTCGATAGCTCGTTGCTAAACTATCTGGGCGAGTTCGATCGCGCCGACAAGCACGCCATCACGGTCCGTCAACTTCTCGTGCATACCTCGGGACTTCCCGCCTGGCGACCGCTCTACATCACATCAGGCGGCGAGCAGGAGGCAGCACTTGGCGCCATTGCCAGTGAACCGCTGGAACATCAGCCTGACACGCAGGTCGTTTACAGCGATTTGAATTTCATCGTGCTCGGATTTCTTTTGGAACGCCTGACAGGAAAACCGTTGGCCCAACTGGCCCAGCAGGAGATTTTTGAGCCACTGGAGTTGCAGCGCACGTTCTTCAATCCGGCCGCCGCACATCAGACTGAGATGGCCGCCTGCGAAACGGGAAATGCCTACGAAAGAAACATGTGCGAAACGTCCAGCCCCGGTCATGACTATTCAGGCTGGCGCGAGAACTTAATCTGGGGCGAGGTGCATGACGGCAATGCGCATTTCCTGGGCGGCGCGGCGGGCCATGCCGGATTGTTCTCTACCGCAGGAGAGACTTTGCGCCTGGCCAATCAGTTTCTGGGAAACCTTTCCCAATTGCTGGAGGCGCAAACATGCCAGTTATTTCGAACGAATCTGACCCAGGGTCTGAATGAAGCGCGTTCCATCGCCTGGCAGCTTGCGGCCACAAAAGATTCAAGCGCCGGTCCCAGTCTTCCCGCCGATGCTTTCGGGCATTCAGGATTTACGGGAACCAGTTGTTGGATTGATCCGCATGGCGATCGCGTTTTCATTCTGCTCACGAACCGCACCCACGGCCGTTCGCTTCCCTTTGCCAACATCAACAGCGTGCGCCGGCAGTTTCACACGCTCGCTGTCGCGGCCCTTGATAAGCAGGAGACTGCCCGCAAGTGATCAACTTCGCGGCCAGTACATGATCACGGCGGCCCCCAGCAGGACGATTCCTCCACCCAGCAGATCGAATCGATCTGGCGACACCTTATCCACTCGCCATCCCCACAACAGCGCGATGACCACAAACATTCCACCGTACGCGGCATAGACGCGCCCAAAGTTTGCCGGCTGCAGCGTGGGAACTAACCCGTAAAGTACCAGCACCAGGGCGCCGGCAAGCGCGAGCCAAATGCTCTTACCTTCGCGCACGCAAAGCCAGACCAGATAGCCGCCGCCGATTTCACAGAGGGCCGCCAGCATGAAAAGGAAAACAGATTGTGCGATTGCCATGGCTTGAACTTATCCTCGGGCCTCAGCTGGTTGGTTATTAGCGAACTCACGAAGTCGTTCGCGTATTTCGTCCCGCACGCGACGAAACAGGTTGAGGCGTTCTGTCTCTTCGCCATCTGCAGCTGCCGGGTCTGCAAAGCTCCAATGGATACGCTCGGTCGAGCCTGGAAAGATCGGACATCGTTCGTTCGCGTTGTTCCAGACAGTAATGACATAGTCGAACGCTTGTCCCAGGAACTCATCAACAGACTTTGAGCGATGACCTGAGATGTCTACACCAATTTCGCGCATCGCTTCAATCGCTTCAAACCTCACCTGACTTGGTTCAACGCCCGCGCTCTGTACTTCAAAGCGGTCACCCGCATCGTCCCGCAACAAGCCTTCGGCCATTTGGCTGCGCGCTGAGTTGCCGGTACAGAGAATCAGTACCTTTGATTTACCCATTGTCCCTCTTAAGCTGCGCTAGATTCAGCTCGCTACGAATAAAATCCTTGACACCCGTACGCCCTCGCATTCTCAACCACAGCGGCCCGTTCTCGCGTTCAAGAACTAATTCCAGGTCAAAGAAGGGACAGCATAAACGCTCGTAAATCACGAACTCAGACAACTCCTGGAAAAGGCGCGGCACCGCTTCAAAGCGAATCGAATATCCATCCGGTAATTCACGCACCTCTTTCTGGGCAGCGTTCAGCTTGCCGAGCAACTCACCGTGTCGCTGTCGCTGTTCCGCGCTAAGCGCATTCATGTCGCAGGCGAAAGGTGATTCCATCATCTTGTTCCTTCGTTACTCTTC
>JBDUCF010000041.1:0-13730 GCA_040003545.1 Pyrinomonadaceae bacterium
CGCAGGATGACCTGCGGGCCGTATGGCAGGTCACCAACTTCGATATTGCAGTCAGCGGATTGGGCAATGATCGTTTTCTGAACGCTCGAGCCAGCCTAACCCTGCGGAACGCGGGCCTCGGCCCGGGCTCGACCGTCAGCTTCCGGATAAATCCGAAAGCTGAAATCAAGGCTGCCTCTGTCAATGGAGCGAACGCAAGTTTTCGCATTGCTCCGGAGCGAAATCTCTCGCGACCCACCGTTACGCTGCCGTCGCCGGTGGCGCCGGATGGAAGCGTTACCGTCACGCTGGATTATCGCTTGCCCGTTGAAGAGAATGGGGGACTGGCCGCGATTTCTCCCGCGGGATCGCAATTCCTACCGCTCTCTTTTTGGTATCCATCTCCTAATACGATATTTGCCGTTCGCGGCGCCGACTATGCTCCGTTTCGTCTGACGGTCAACGGCGAAAACGTCGTTTCATCCGGAGTCGAAAAGTCTCCGGGCGTATTTGAGCAGAGGCTAAACGGCCAGCCGTTTTTCCTGACGGGAAACTGGGAAACCATTGCGGGGACCGCGGAGGCGCGCGGAGTTAATGCCCTGATTGCAAAGGGCGCAAGCGCGGACGAACGCAAGCAAGCGTTGGCGTTGATATTGCTGGCCGCCAACGCGCGAGCTTTTTATGCCCAACTCCTCGGAGCGGCGCCGGACACTCCGGTGCGGCTAATCAGCGCTACGCGCGGAGCCGGGTTCAACGATGCCGGCGTTATGGTTTTGGACGTTGGCGCGTTTCGCCGCAGCAAGATCGATTCAGCTACGGCGTTGTTCGTCGCCGAATCGATTGCCAGATTGTGGATCGGTGCGGCCGCGCCGGTGCGCGGCGAAGGCAACGGGGTGCTGCGCGAGGGCCTGACACGTTTTCTGGCGACTTCGTTTCTGGAAAAACAGTTCGCGACCCAGACGGCTGAGGCTGAGCGAGAGCGCCAACGATTGGCGTACGCAGCCGTGGCCAAACGAGACGCGCCGCTTTCGCGCACCACGCCGCTGGACGACACATACTTCAACTCAGTTGCTAACAAAGGCGCCATGGTTTTCAGACTCGCGGAACATGTGTTGGGTCGCGACGCTTTCGTGGAGGTGGTACGGGCCCTTTGGCAAAGCGCGAGAAGCGATCCGAATGGACTAACGCTGACTGCAACGCGGGCGGCCCTGGCAGCACGCGGGGGCGCGACTCTAAAAAGCCTTCTCGATCAGGAGCTGGATCAACCCACCGATCTCGATTTGATGATTGGGATTCCGCAACAGCGTGGCGGAGATTGGGCGATAGCCCTGCGCAACCTTGGCTCCGTTGACGCAGTTGTGCCAGTTGCGGCAATCACCGATCGCGGTGAGCGTTTGACGACGGAGACGACCATTCCGTCCCGCAATTTTGCCGAGGCCGTTTTCAAGACCACTTCCCGCGTCGTGCGTGCCGAAGTGGATCCGGAAAAGTTTTATCCCCAAGTGGATTTCGCAAATGACATCGCGCCGCGCCCAAACCTGAGCGCGAACCCCCTGGCTGATGCCGCCCGTCTATTCGATGCTCAGCAGTACGCGCGCGCAGAAACAACCGCGCAGGAGATACTGGGACTCGCGCCGCGCATGCAGGAAGCACGAATACTGCTGGCTCGCGCGCAGTTGGCACAAAACAAGATCAACGACGCTGAGAAAGAGTTTCGCCTGGCACTGGAAGATCCTCTGCCGATGCCCGCCACCCTGGCATGGGCCAACATTGGTTTGGCGGAAATTAGCATGCGACGAGGGCAAGCGGCCGAAGCCGCTCAGCGCTTCAACGATGCGGTGCGCGCGGACGCCGTTTATGGATCAACCTTAGTCGCGCGCGAGGGACGAATTCGCGCCGAGGCAGCTGCGAAGGCGGCGCCGGCCGTCGATGAATCAGCGCGGGGATTCATAGCGCAGGTCGACCAGGCAATCAAAAGCGGCAAGAGAGCAGAAATAGAAGCGTTGACCGTCCCAGGTGAGCTGGTGAGGTTTACTCGTGGCGTGATAGGAACCCAGCCGGAGATATGGCAGACCACGGTGCGGCGAACTGAACAACTTGATGCAAATCGCCTGGCTGCTGATGTGACGATTAGCGCCCGCGAGCTGGGCAAGGATCGTGCTGGTACGGCCGTGTTAATTCTGGTTCGCGTGGGTAGCAGTTGGAAGCTCAGTAGCATCGAATTTTTCGAGGTCAAGTAGGACAGACATTCCTGTCTGTCTGGATTATTTACCAAACGGGGCAGAGATGTCTGTCCTGCTCCGGCAATCATTCGAAATTAGACAGGCAGGAATGCCTGTCCTGCTACTACTACCAATACGATGGAAGACTTTGGCGGAATCGAACGACGCGCCGCGCGAATCAAGCTCCTCTTGATGGATTGCGATGGCGTATTGACTGATGGCCAGGTAATGCTGCTGGAAAATGGCGATGAACAGAAAACATTCAACGTGCGCGACGGTCACGGCATAGTCTTACTGCATCAAGCTGGTCTGAAGACGGGAATCATCTCCGGCAGAACTTCGAGCGCGACGGTGCGGCGGGGGCGCGACCTGGGAATCAATCTGGTGTTCCAGAATTCGCTGGACAAGATCAAAGACTTCGAAGAGTTGCTGGCGGCAGAGAACATTCCGGAATCAGAAGTGGCTTTTGTGGGTGATGACGTGACGGACATACCCCTGATGCAGCGGGTGGAGTTGGCGGTCGCGGTCGCCGATGCGGCGCGGGAGACTCTTGACGCCGCACATTATGTGACTGCGGCCCGGGGCGGCCACGGTGCGGTACGCGAAGTGGCCGAGCTGATCCTGAAAGCACAGGGACGTTGGGCGGAACTCATGGCCCACTACACTAAAGGATGAAGGCGTCGTTGGTGGGACGTTTCAGTCCGTGGCCGACCTCAGACAACGACAAACCAGAGTCTGCGACAGATTCGAATTGCAACCTTGCTCGCCACGACAGCATCCGTTAGTATTACGAAACTCGGCATTTGGCCGTGCAAGCTAAATTCTTGACGCGGCTGCGGTTTAATTTTGGCATTCCTAAAAGGGGTTTTCGTGAAGAATAGAATCTCTTCGGCGCTTCTGGCGCTCATCCTCGTCGCTTTCTCCCTTCCAGCTTTCGTAATTGCCCAGCAAAAACGTGATCAATCCCCGGGACAAACCGGCAGCACTTCGACTGCGGGCAAGACGCCGGCGCCCGGATCGACCGGCCCGGGCCGCCGCGCCACGCGCCCGCGCTCAACGACCGACCCGGCAGCGACCGTCGAGCAGGATTTTAGCGAGGCTCTTACGGTAATTCAGGAGAATTACATCGACGGGAAGAAACTCGACTATAACAACGTCTTTAAGTCGTCGATCATTGGCATGCTGCGATCGTTGGATCCGCATTCGAACTACTACGACAAGGAAGAGTTCGATGAGATGAAAACGGATCAGCGTTCGGAATACTACGGTATTGGCGCATCCATCCAGAACTACACCATGGGTGACCAGACTGACACGTACGTTGCGGCGACTTTCGAGAATTCGCCCGCAGCGCGTGCCGGACTACGCTTTGGCGACCGCATCGATGAAGTGGATGGCATTAAGATGCGTGGCAAGGGTTCGCTTGAAGTTCGTGACAAGATACGCGGGCCCCGCGGAACCGTGGTGAAGGTAACGGTGGCGCGGGCCGGCAACGGCAAGGCCGAGACGGTTGAAATCACGCGCGATGCAGTGCCGCAGCCTTCGGTCCCCGACGCTTATATGATTCGGCCCGGGGTTGGTTATATCGATATGACCCACGGCTTTAATTACACAACTGCGGATGAATTGCAGGCAAAGTTGGAAGAGCTTCATTCCAAGGGCATGACATCCCTGGTGCTCGACCTGCGAAATAACCCTGGTGGCTTTCTCGAGCAGGCGATCCATGTAGCCGAAGCGTTCCTGCCGAGTGGCAAATTGATTCTGACCCAAAAGGGCCGCAATGGACTCAACGACCACATTTATAAGTCTGGAAACAATGATCCGGATCAAACTCCGCTGGTGATCCTGGTAAACGAAAACACTGCCTCGGCATCGGAGATTGTTGCCGGCGCTATGCAGGATCATGACCGCGCCCTAATTGTTGGCGAGACAAGCTTCGGCAAGGGTCTGGTGCAAAGCATTATTCCCCTGGAGTACGGAGCCGGATTGACGCTCACTTCCGCGAAATACTTCACTCCATCGGGCCGCTTGATTCAACGCGACTATTCAAACGGCGGCTTCTATGATTACTACACGCGCGGCGGCATTAGCCGCCTGGATCAGAAGGAGCAACAGGTAAAACCGACGGGTCCGGAAAGCCGCACGGATACCGGCAGGCCGGTGTATGGCGGCGGAGGCATTACACCGGATGAACCGGTAAAACAGACCAGTATCACTCTCCTGCAAAACCGTTTGCGTCATCCAATATTTTTCTTTACTCGCGAGGTTGCAAACGGTCGGGTGCCTGGCTTTGACAAATACCGGGTGGATGCCCCAATTGAATTTGGTCACAACCTGCAGCCGGGCGATTTCCCAGTAACCGACGCGCTCTTCAAGGCATTCAAGGACTTCGTCGCCAAAGAACCATCATGGAAGGGTCTCGTTCCTCAACTTGATCGTAACCGATCGTTCATCGAAACCCAGCTAAGATGGGACATCGTAACCGTAGCCTACGGCAGTGTTACCGCTTTGCAGGTTTTAGTGAAGGAGGATCCGCAAGTCGCGAAGGCCGTGGAAGTGGTTCCGCGCGCGCGCGAGCTTGCGATGAGTGCCAGCCGGGCGCGCACTCAGCCGTAAGGGCGCTTTGATAAGGGCTGATAGTTTTAAGGCCGCTTTCTGAAAAGGAAGCGGCCTTTGCTTGTGAGATCGAGACATCGTGATTCGGCTTAAAATCGGCCCTTTGTCGCCACAGGATAAGTTGGTTAATTTGCGTCCGACTAACTATCTGTCACCCGGCCTTTTTGGTCCCGTCTTGCATGTTGCAGTGATAAAACAGAGTCTTGCCTCTAAAACCAGAGACGTGATACAGTTTGCGGCAACCGGAATTGGATTAGTCGAGAGGAGTCCGCCCATGGCGCACAAGAATCTGGTGAACACGAGCGAGTTGGGTCGAGCGGTAAAGCGCCGTCGGGAAGAACAGGAATTGAGCCTGCGGGATGTTGCTGATCAGACCGGCGTTTCCGCTTCGACGCTTTCACGAATCGAAAACGGCACGGGCAAACCTGATGCGGAAAACATCGCGCGGCTGACTGCCTGGCTCGATGTCCCGCTGGATCGAATTATGGCTGCCCGGCAGCATAACGATGACGGGACAGAGGCGGTGGTCTATTTCCCGCATGAATCAACTCCGGAAATTGTCGAAGCGCATCTGCGGGCTGATCGGAACCTCACCCCGGAAACAGCCCAGGCGCTCTCGGAGTTATTTCGGGTTGCTTATACGCAGTTCAGCCGCAGTGATGGAAAACCATCGCGCAAGCGCCGCTGATCCTGTAGTCCTCCAAAAATCTTTATAATGGAATCAATGAATGGCTTCCTTCTGCCTCCGACGCAGAAAAGACAGCAGTTTGAGTTGCGGGCGCTGGCCCTCAGAGATTTTGCCCGCGTGGGCGAGATTGAACCGCTGGATCCCTTTGCCCTGGCGCACTTCGCAAAATTACTGGTGGTCGACTTTCAACAAATAGAAGGCCTCACCAGCGAAACGCGTGCACATCTTCTGGGTGAAGCCGCGGACAAATGGTCCGGCGGGGCTTGCGCCAATCCACTTCCCAACGGGTGGCGCATAGTAATTCTAAATCCTACGCATGGGCCCCAGCGGAACCGGGCCACGCTTATGGAAGAAGTTTGCCACGTCTTCCTGGGGCACAAAGCAAATCGTCTCGCTGTGGTTGCGCCAGACAAGCGGGGCCGCACCATTGCGCGCGAATACAACCATGCGGACGAAGAAGCCGCATATGCCACCGGAGCAGCAGCGTTGGTTCCGTACATCGCCTTGCGGCGTCTTACGCTCGGCGGCAAGAGCTCCCGGCAGATAGCGCGGCATTTCGAAGTGAGCCGGGAATTAGTCGAGTACCGGCTAAAAGTGACAAGGCTCTGGGCCAGTTATAAGAGGCTCGCGAGCTGAGTCAATCCTACGCTCGAGGCCCCGATTTTAGACTGACGGCTGACGTGCGAACGGCTTTAGTTGTTTGCGGCTTCACCCTTCTGCAACGACCACGTATAATTGTTAAGTTACTCTTATGGCTAAACCTCTGGAACAAGTAGTTGCGCTGCAGTCCGGATTGACCGTCACGGACAAGCTGCGCATGTTGCTCGACATCACCAAGCGGATCAGCCGCTCTCTCGACCTTCCCGAGGTTCTTAATCTCGTGATGGACACGCTGGATTCGCTGATTCCGTACGATGCGGCCGGAATCTACATTCTGAAACACGCCCAGAAGGTTTCTGACCTGGGTCCCGATGATGCCTGCGTATTCCGCACCGAAGCAGTGCGAGGATATGACCTCGACGAGCTGACCGAACTGCAGCTAAAGATGGGTGAAGGCATAATCGGCCACGTAGCGCTGAACGCCGAGCCGGTAATCTCTCCTGATGTACGCAACGATCCCAGATACATCAATGCGCGCGAGCGCACCCGTTCGGAGATGGTGGCGCCGATCATTTCCAACGATGAAGTAATTGGCGTGTTCGATCTGGAAAGCGATCAATATAACGCCTACTCCGAGGATGATCTGCAGGTGTTGATGATGCTGGCATCCCAGGTGGCCATCATCATCGAGAAGGTCATGCTGCACGAGCAATTGATCGAGAAGAAACGGCTGGAAGGGCAACTCGAAGTCGCGCGCCAGGTCCAGTTGGAATTGCTGCCGGCAAGCGATCCCGTCCTGGAGGGATTTGATATCAGCGCCTACAACTTTCCCACCGAAGAGGTCTCTGGGGACTATTACGATTGGGTGCGGATTCACAACGACGAGATTGGCATAGTCGTCGCAGATGTTTCCGGCAAGGGGGTTCCGGCGGCCCTGTTGATGGCCTTTTTACGCGCTAGCCTGCGCGCGGCCACCCACATCGGCTACTCGCCCCACATCTCGATGTCAAAAGTGAATTACCTGCTTTGGGAGTCAATAGAGCGCAATCAGTTCGTCACTGCGTTCTATGGTTTACTTGACGCCTCCAACCGCACGCTGGCCTACACAAACGCCGGACACAATCCGCCGTTGCTAATGGACGCCGAAGGCAATGCGAAATTCATCGATCGTGGTGGAGTCCCGCTGGGAATGTTCCGCGACACTCGTTATTACGAATATTATCTGACGATTGAACCAGGGCAACTCCTGCTGCTTTACACTGACGGCGTGACGGAGGCGAATAATCCTGAGGGCGAAGAATATGGGAGCGATCGTCTCGTCAGGGCGATGAAGGACGGCCGCCACCTGTCGGCGCGGGCTTTAATCGATTTTATCCAACATGACGTCATTGAGTGGACGGCCGGCCTGGGGGCGACGGACGACATAACTTTCTTTGTAATCAAGGCAGTTTAAGCTGGAAAGGCGGGAGGCTGTTACGCCTTCCGCCTTTCCGGTTAATCCAGGTTGTGGTTGTTCTAGTGCGTTTTCGGCCGGCAATGCGCGTGGTCGCCGCCCGGAGCCAGCGGACCACGATAATCTCCGAAGTGAATTGCCGTTTCCGTGCCTTTGAAGGAATAAACGTCAAATCCGCAGGCATCGAGTGAAGCTGCCAAATCAGCCGGCGAAAGGAGAAAAAGGGCGGGTTTATAGCCCGCTTCGACGCGAATTTCCAGCAGGCGCTCGATTACCTCTAACGGAGCAAAACACCGCTCGGGGTCTTTATAAGTTGCCATCGGTTTAGCGCCTTTCTTCCGTTTTTGAGAATGCTTTTCAAAAACGCATTCAGTATAACAGTTATTATGATGTACGCTACGACGTTGGCGTTCGTTCCCTCATGAAGATTATTTGCGTGATAAACGTCGCTAATACATTAACGTCGAAGCTTTCGCCTAATTGGCTGCTTCGGCCAATTAGGCCAATAACACAGACCATTTCACTCGTACACAGAGTCCTACCTTATGAGCACCACTAACATACCCAAGCCTGCCGGCGACGCCCCGGCCGTAAACGCCCCGCTGAATTTTGCCAACGTGCTGCAGCGTATGCTGAGCGTTTCCGACAAGGTTAGCGATCTCATTTTCTCGCCCGGCCGCCCACCACAGATCGAGCTTCTGGGAAAACTGCAGCCAGTATTGGTTCCAGGCGTGGAAAAGCTGACGCCGGCCCACACGGCAAGTATTGCAAAAATAATCATTGGCACCCACGAGCGTTCGGCGGAGCAATTGGAGAAAAATGGATCTACCGATCTTTCCTTCAGCCTGCCCGGGGCTTCACGTTTTCGCGTTAATATTTTCCGGCAACGAGGCACCCACGCCATTGTGATGCGCGTCGTGCCAACGCGCCCGCCGCGTTTTGAAGAACTCCATCTTCCTGAGCGATTGAAAGAGATCGTAGAGCTCAAGAACGGTATCGTGCTGGTCACTGGCCCGACCGGTTCGGGTAAGAGTTCAACCCTGGCCGCGGTCATAGATTTGATCAATGAGACCAAGTATTACCATATCGTCACCATAGAAGATCCAATTGAGTTTTTGCACCAACATAAAAACTCCACCATCCACCAGCGCGAGCTTTATACGGATACCTCCGATTTCGCGAACGCGCTACGGGCGGCCTTGCGCCAGGCGCCAAAAGTGATCCTGGTCGGTGAGATGCGTGACCGCGAAACTATAGAGGTTGCGCTCGAAGCAGCCGAGACCGGACACCTGGTGCTATCCACCCTCCACACCATCGATGCTTCCAAGACAATCGATCGCATTATCGGTGTCTTTCCCAAGAACGAAGAGAAAGTGATTCGCACCCGCCTGTCCCAGTCTTTCCGCTATATCATCTCGCAACGTCTGCTGCCGCGAGCGGACGGCCAGGGACGCATTGCCGCCATCGAAATTCTAAAATCGACGTCGCGCACGAAGGAATACGTCGAACGGGGCGAGTCCGAGGGTAAGTCGCTCACCGATGCGATGGAGCAGGGTGACCAGGAAGGCATGCAGACCTTCGATGGCGTGCTTGAAGAAATGATTCGCAGCGGAGTCGTGAGTCGAGAAGTGGCACTCTCCTTTGCGTCAAATCAGGGGAACCTGCTGCTCCGGCTGGCTGATTTCGGTGGAAAACCCAAGCCACCGGGAGCTACGCCAAAGCCTGAGGAACATTCAATGCTCGATCTGATAGAAAAATAACTCCGCTTTGACTAGCCGGTGAGCTTTGCTCATATCCGCGAGGTGGCGTAACCTGTACTTCGTCACCATATTCTCCCCAATTCTCGCGCCGAAGCCGAAGGTATCACGGCCGATATTGTCGCCGGTCTTGTCATTGCCGAGGGCGTCGCGCGATTCCCCAGGACGCTATCAAGAAGCCGCTATCAAAAGGTTAGGTAAGACAGGGGAAGTAAAAATGCGACGAGCAAATCGCCGGAGGTTTTTCTGCTCCGTCCTGGCTCTTGCCATTCTGGCGCTCTGTGCCGCACTGAACTTCAGTCACGCTCAGGAGCCTGAAGGGGTCCGCGCCGATCTTCCCGCAAATGGAAATCTGCGGGTCGAAAATCTTCGCGGCGACATAACCCTGGAAGTATGGAACGAGAACTTTGTTTCTATTTCGGCAACGGTCGAAGGACAGCAGAGATCGCCCGCGGTTATCCAGCGCACTGAGCGATTACTTTCGATCCGCGTGCCGCCAGGTACCAGGGCAAAGGCGACCCGAGTTGACCTGACGGTTCGCATTCCCGTGCGTTCCCACGCGGCGATTATCACTACCGGCGGCGCCGTCAGAATTCGCGAAGTACCGGCCGCTCTCTTGGTACAGACCGGCTCCGGATCCATCTTGGCCGAGTTTCTTCCCGATGCAAATGCAAACATAGTTGCCGAATCGATTCGCGGCACAGTCTCTTCCGCGCTGGAGCCGGGATCGAGGCCGGACGATCGGACGCCTTTCCAGGCAAGGCTCGGCGCCGGGAGTAGTCCGGTCCGATTACATAGCGAGAGCGGTAAAATCACTCTGGCGTTTTCCGATTCGGCAATGGCCCGACCGGCGCCGGCTGGGAAATCTGTGCGGCGTCCTCCTGACGACATAACTGAAACCAAACCACCGCGACTTATTGCCTCCGGAGCTAACCCCGTCAGTTCGGCAACCCCGCCCGCTGCTTCGTCACCTGAAGAAATTTCGGAAGGTGATGTCATTCGGGTCGATACGCAGTTGGTGAGCATAAACGTCAGTGCGATTGATCGCGGCACGAGCCGCGGGGTGGCGGGACTCAAGCGGCAGGATTTCAGGCTCTTTGAAGACGGGGTGGAACAGCAGATCGCCCAGTTCGAATCATCTTCGGCGCCTTTCAATCTTGTATTGCTGATCGATCTATCGGGCTCGACAGCGAGAGTTATTGATTTGATTCGCGCCGCGGCGCTTCATTTTGTCGAAGCTGCGCGACCCTTCGATCGCATCTCGGTAATTACTTTTGCCGGAACGCAGGTCGTGGTATCGCCGCTGACGACGGACCACGTCGCGCTGCGCGACCGTATAAACGCGATCGCCAAGCCGGACGGAAGCACCAAGCTACACGACTCGCTCGCGTTCGCGATGGAGCGGGGCTTCAAAACTGTCAATGATTCCAGCCGCAACGCCATCGTGTTATTGAGTGACGGGCTCGATAGCACCCTGCCAAACGTTACCGGTGAGGGCTCAACCCTCTCCTACAACGAAGTGCTGAGGGCGGCGCAGGAATTCGACGGCGTGCTTTACACCCTCTGGGTGGACACACAATCCTATGAACCGCTCAGCATCAAAGACATCCAGCAGGAAACATTCGATCTGGCCCACGATCGAATGCAGGAATTTGCCGACGCCGGTGGCGGTGTCTTCTATGAGGTGGAAAAGCTGGAAGACCTCGCCGGCGCATACGATCGTGTAGTGGCGGATTTGGGCACCGTCTACACGCTGGCCTACCGGCCTTCGAATAAATTACGCGATGGAAAATTCCGCGCCCTTCGTATCAGTATCAACCGGCCGAATACAGTGGCCCGGGGCAGACGCGGCTACTACGCGAAATAGAGTAAAGGAACCTCCGATCAAGTCGAATCAGTTAGTGAGTTAGTATTGAGGTTGGCGCGGTATCAGATCCTGATACCGCGAAGCGGTTACGACCTCCAGCCCAACGTTGCCGCTCGGCGGCTACGTTGGGTACAGTCGCACAAAGAGGACGCAACCCCATCGGGGTTGAGCCGGGTTTGAATTCGATATCCCAGGGTAGCCGCGGCGGCGGCAACCCTGGGTTGGAGGTCGAAACCGCTTCGCGGTATTTGATCAGAAGTTCCTGAACAGTTAGCCGCGAGCGGCTATATTGCGCTCATATCGGAGCGCCCTGCGTATGCTGAAACGAAAGTTCTACAAACATTTCGTCCCTCACGGGACTCGCTCAATAATCCTCTTGCCTCGTATTGCCTATCATCGCCCCTTACTACTTGCCGTTTTTCTTCTGTTTACTGCCGTCTGCCTCCTGCCACCTGCCTCCTGCCTCGCCCAGTCTTTCGATCCCGGCGAGACCATTCGCATCGACGCGGATCTGGTGGACTTGAATGTCAGTGTCTTCGCCCGCGATCGGGCCCGACCCGCGGGAAATTTGAGGCAGAAAGACTTTGCAGTTTTCGAGAATGGTGCGCCACAGGAAATCGCGTTTTTTGCCTCCGCAGAGACGCCTTTTGATCTCGTGCTGCTGCTGGATCTGTCAGGCTCGGCGGCCGGAAAGCTTGATTTGATTCGTACGTCCGCGAGACGCTTTGTGGAGGCCGCGCCCCCCGCCGACCGCATCGGCATTGTGACGTTCACGGATGTGCCGCGCGTTGCCGCGCCATTGACTTCGGATCGACGACAGTTAAAGAAGGCGATCGAGCAAATCAAAAAGCCGAGTGGCGGCACAAACTTCTGGGATGCGTTGCGATATGTACTGGAGGTTTTCCCGGCGGAGGCCGCCCAATCGCATCGACGTCGGGCCGTGGTGGTAATGACGGACGGCGTGGACAATGCCTTGCCCGACGTCACCGGGGACGGATCGCAAATCACTTTTGAGGAATTACTTCGGAACGTAAGACGGTCG
Source organism: Pyrinomonadaceae bacterium (assembly GCA_040003545.1). Lineage (GTDB taxonomy): Bacteria > Acidobacteriota > Blastocatellia > Pyrinomonadales > Pyrinomonadaceae > DASXRU01. The sequence continues at coordinate 12,225 of JBDUCF010000041.1, forward strand.
GACTCGATCGTTTTACCCATCTACCTCGACACTGAAGCGGAGACTGTTAAGAAACACCGCGTGCCCGCCAGCGCGTACGTTTTGGCGCGGCAGCAGTTGGCCGAACTGGCTGAAGAAAACGGAAATGTAGTTTACCGGGCAGCCAGCCTCAAGGATCTGAAATCCGTTTACGAGCAGGTCATCCGCGACCTGGGAACGGTTTACAGCCTGGGATATCGTTCGGCCAATCGCGCCCACGATGGATCATGGCGGACCATTACGGTTCAACTGCCCGCCCGGCCCGACCTCGCCGTGCGAGCGAAACGGGGCTACTATGCGAAGTGATCGAAGCCGCTAGTCTCAGGTGGAAAGGAAAGCTCTTAACGATGAATCATATCTTCTATGGAAAGAGTCTTGCGCGTGGTAATTGCAAACTTTGGTTGGTACTGTGCAGTCTCATGTTGGTTTCGTCCTGTAGCTCAGGCTCGCCGGGGCTCAACTCCTACACTCAGGCGGTGGGCGCTGCCGACGAAGGGGCGGCGATTCAGACTATCAGGACAATTGCCACGGCCCAGGAGCAATACCGCGCCTCGCATGGTGACTACGGCAGCTTCGACGCGCTTACGAAAGCCGGCATACTGGACGCTCGCTTTGCCAGCACTGCCCCAACTTTGAGGGGTTACCGTTTCACCATGAACCAGGACGGTTCAACCTTCACTATCAATGCCGATCCGCAGGCGACGGCGAATCAACCGGCGATTGGCAGTCATCACTATTATTATGACTCGAAGGATGGAATCACCCGCGCCAATAGCAAACAGGCAGCAAGCGCAAGCGATCCTCCGCAGCAGCAGCAGTAATCTCCCCGGCGAAAGATTCAACTTTCCGGAGAATCGACTGCATGTGCAGAAGGCGATTCTGAATAGCTTGTTGGCTTAGAACAGGACCAGCCGCAGATCAACGTGGATGGACGCGGATTTAGGCAAAATCAGTTCTAACTTCTTCGGGTCCTGATCCGCGTGTATCCGCGTTAATCTGCGGCTACATCTTTTTCGGTAAGCGGCTGGCGCTAAGGTGTTGATGGAAGCTTGAGGCTAAGATGAGCGGCCATCGCGTGCTTTGACTTGGGCTATTAGATTCATTAGTCTTGCGAGCGAATCAGGGTAGACATCGACGACCGAAGTTAGAGGAGACGAGTAGTCCGATCAGACTCGACGTGCATCCTTTTTCCGGCCGCCTTCATCCTTTGTCCGAAGCGGGCGTAACTCAATGGTAGAGTGTCAGCTTCCCAAGCTGAAAGTTGCGGGTTCGATCCCCGTCGCCCGCTCCAAGTAACTATTCGGCATTGTACGGCGGCACCCGGGTTTTTTGGCCTGTTGCCTCACTAAGAAATCTACTCGAAAGGTTGGGTTGCTTTGGGCTTGGTTTACTGATATGCTCCTTCACCAATCTACTTATTTAAAAGTTTTAGAGGAGTTGCAATGCGATCTGACCTCTTTACTTTCTCCACACTAACGTCACTAATCT
>JBDUCF010000297.1:0-4029 GCA_040003545.1 Pyrinomonadaceae bacterium
CCGTCATTCATGTCTTCGATCTAAACGCCGGCGAAGAACTCTGGAAATATGAACTGGAAAGCGAAGTCGAGATGATGCCCGCCCGCTGGAAGGAGGGCGAAGACGTTCCCTACACGCTCGACAATTACCGGCCTCCGGTGTTCGCCGACAATCGTCTCTACCTCTTCTACGAAGGCGTCACTTCGCTGGATGCGGCCACCGGAAAAGCGCGGCAGCGGGAAAAGTTTCGCGTCAACGAAGAAGGCCTCGCTCTGACGGAATCCGATCCGGTTGCTGACGAGAGTCACCTTTACGTCTCCGGGCGCGGGCACGTGCGCGCAATCTCGCGCACCAATGGCGACACGGTTTGGGAAGCAAAGGATCTGGGTTCAGTCCCGGAAATGATCCTGACGCACGATGTTTTGTACGTGCGGACCGGCGGGCAGTTTGCGCGGCTCAAGGATGGGGAAACAGAGGCGCGCGGGCCCTATGGCGTCTCGGCGCTGGAACTCGATACAGGAAAGGTCCTCTGGCGCTACAAAGGCGCTGACAAAGGAATCACCAACATCACGCTGCTCGATCCGAACACGATCGTCCTTGCCGATCGCGATGATCTGATCGTACTTGATGCGGCTACCGGAAAGCGGCGCACGAAGATTTCGCACCATGTTAAGAACACCGCCTTTGTTTTGCTGAACGAACAGGGCGAGGCTGTAGTTGGGGGCACTAACGAGGTCGCTTCTTTTGACCTCGGCGGTGAGCGTGAAGTCTGGCGTTCACGTCACGATCCGCCGGGACGCGGCGTGTTGCGGACGATTGCGGCAGTTGCCGCGCGGGCGGCGTCTCTCTATTTTCGCTACGGCGGCACGGCCACGACTGCATTTCGCGGCATTCAATTGCTCAACACCGTCACCGGCGTGCGGTGGTCGGGGCTGGCAGTGCGAGTGGCGCTCCCCAGTCTGACCAGCCTGGCGTCAAACTATGGCCAGGAATACGTGCGGGACCGCTTTTTGGCGTTCGGCATGCTTTCGCGGGCGCGCCAGGTTTCAGCGACTGCGCGCGCCGGCCTGCCGAGACCATCGATTGACTCGTTACCGCGTCCGTCGATTGATGTCGAAGATCGTCTGATGGACCGGCTCGATCCCGCGCATCAGCTTGAGCGGCTTTCGCGATATTTGTGGCGCCGGCGGCGGCTGGCAACGTTGCGTGGCCAGTGGATGTATTTCTACACGGCGCTGAACCGGGGCAATGGCCTTGCGGGTGTGAACATTAATAGTGGGGCCACTGAACGCTCATTACGTTTGGGCGCGCTCGATGAACGTTTCATCAGCGACGAAGCCGCTGAACTGCTTTACACTTCAGAGGACAACCGTTTGGTGGCCTATGCTTTGAATGAGCGGTAGTGGGAGAGAGCGGCAGCGGGAAAGACCGGGGGCTATTCCATTTCGCGGGTTTGACTAACCGGAACCAGCGGCCCGCTGAAGCAAGTTTCCTATCTTGAGCTTGAAAAAAAGAAGGTTGCAAATTTACGCGCGCGCGGTTATTGTCGGCGTCTCAATAATTAAAGCTCTTAAATCGACAAGTGCGGGCCGCCACGCGCAAGTACGCGAAATCTTCCCTGGAGGTTGAAGAAGTGCCGACCGGAACGTGTCCTGAATGTGATGCCGACGTTCACGTCGATACCGACGCTGACAAAGGTGATGTGGTTTCGTGTGACGACTGCGGGATTGGTTTGGAAGTTGTGGGACTGGACCCCGTCGAGCTGGATATCATGGAAGAGGAAGATGTCGATGACGACGAGGAAGAAGAAGAAATCTAAGCGCCTCTTGAATGCCAAACTTGCGGCTACCTGAAGCGGACTGATGTCCTGTCAGCTTCATTCAGCCAATCCTCATCTCCTGAGCGGAACGACTGTGCTGAAGTCAGTGTCAATGAGATAACCGTTCTTCGCCTTTCCGCTCTCCCAAATTCACTATGGTTTACCTGCCGCCTTGTACCCCGGACGGCTCTGTCGCAACCTAAGGCCACGCGGGCCTTCAACCCGCACCGTATGAAAATTCCCATCCCGCCGTTTCTGTTCTGGGGGATAGAATCCAAGCAAGTAGGCAGCAGTCACTTCGGCGGCCAGTGATCTGAACAGCGGGCCCAGGTCTTCATCATTTGCATAGACGCTTATGCCGCCGGTTTTTTCCACCAGGCCACTAACATCCAGTGGTGTCGGCAGCGGCGTTACCTGCGCTGACGTCAGCATGCGCGAGTACGAAGGCAAGGTAACTACATAGACGCTGACGTCCGCGGCATTGGCCCTTTCAATCACGGTAGCGGGCGAAACAGTATCACCCACGGGAAATCCATCCGTGATTACAACCACGGCGCGCTTCATCACCTGGTGCTCGAGCATCGGCGGAGCATGTCGTACCAGCATCCGGATCGCGTCGTCAACTGCGTCATAGGTGTGCGTGGAGAGTCCGCTAGGCTCGTGCAGCAGACGTTCGAAAGCGCGCTCGAGCTTCTGGCGATCGTTGGTGAAGGTCTGCAGCGTCTTCACGTGCATGCCGAAAGTCATCACGGCAAAAGCAGCCGGATGACTTTCAAGCCGCCGGGAAAATTCGCGCATCGCGCTACGTACGCGCTCCATTTCTTCCGGAGACATGCTGCCTGAGAGATCCAATGCAAAGACAACTGCCACCGGACGCAGCGAGTCTTCCCGCCTTTCCAGGTTGAACAAAGCTATAGGTTGTTCGATACCGTCTTCGTAAAGTTTGAAGTCCTCTTTTTTCAATGTGCGCACCGGCTTGCCCAGCGCATCGAGCGCAGTGACGTCCACCGACACCAGATCGGTATCGATCCGCACCACTTCTTCGGGCTGGCTCTGGGCGGGAAGAGCGCGACGCGGCCTTTCAGTGGGGTACACGGTTTGGGCCGAAGCCGTTGAAGTCGCGAGGGCGAGCGCGAAAGCCCAGGTTAGGAAACCTGTCACGCTGACTAAAACATTTCGGGTTCTTAATCGCATCCTGGGAAGTCGCTGGACGATTCGCCGGGGAGTTGTTCTAACTGAGATTATACGAAGTTGTTACCGGCATCGCCAGACAGGAGGGACGAGTCAGTTTGAAATTCTCATTAGCACCGCACTTCAGTGCGGTGACCTATCAGTGACAATGTTACTAACCGTTTCAACGGTTTCACTGTAAACCGTTGAAACGGTTTAGGGCTCAAGATCGCATGAAATCACCTGGCTGAAGCCAGGTGTTAATGAGATTAACCTTGATGCAAACTTGACCCAACGCGCTCCTGAAACTGAGCCGGTCACCTGATAATAACTCTGCCCGATCAAGCCCGGTTTCCGCTCATCGACCATTGGCGCTATACTTGCGGCTGGACAAAACGCGCATGAAGTCGGAGAAGATATCAGAGCTGACCACGAACCGGTTGAGTGTTTACCTGCGTTGCCTGAATTTACTGGCTGCGGCGGGCATTAAGACCATTTCCTCGAAAGCGCTGGCCGAACAGTTCAATCTTAATTCTGCCCAGATCAGGAAAGACCTTGGCTACTTCGGCGAGTTTGGCGTGCGGGGTGTGGGTTACTTTGTTGAGGACCTGCGCCGGCATCTGACGAAGATCCTGGGCCTGGACCGGCCACATCGCGTCGGTATCGTGGGAGCGGGAAGATTGGGAACTGCGTTAGCCAACTATCACGGTTTTGCGAAATCGAACTTCATCGTGGCGGCGCTTTTTGATAACGACAAGGAAAAGATCGGTCAGCGAATCGGACCAGGCGCCGTTAAAGTGCATGACGTGAAAAAGATCGCGCGCGTCGTTCGCGAAGCAGAAATCGACGTCGCGGTCATCGCGGTGCCCGCGCGGGTTGCGCAGCGAGTCTTGAATCAAATTATGGCAGCCGGTGTGAAGGCTGTTTTGAACTTCGCGCCCGCGCCGCTGGATTCCCGGCTGGGCGTAAAAGTGAAGACTGTCGATCTGACTACGTCGCTGGAATCGTTGTCTTATTTTCTGGCGCAGCCACAAGCCGGTCGCGTCACAAGTGCGCGGCGG
>JBDUCF010000298.1:0-4025 GCA_040003545.1 Pyrinomonadaceae bacterium
TCCGGCTGACATCGCCATGGAAGGAAAAAACCTGCGCGCACGCGGCGAGTTCACGATCAATCGCGGAGACTACAATGTGAAAGCTACTTCAGCTTTGGACGGAACAATCCGAGTCCGCGACAAGCTGAAATTCACATTTGACATTATTGCTCATCGGGTCTAGTAGGACAGGCATTCCTGTCTGTCTTGTAATCAAATCCCGGTACAATGACAGACAAGAATGTCTGCCTACGGTCCTAATGAAATCAAAACTCTTATCTGATCGCGGTGACAAAACCTTTGCTCTTGTGTTCGATAAAGGCGACGAGGTGATGACCGAGCTGTTGGCGTTCATCAGGACGGAGAGAATTTCTTCGGCCCATTTTAACGCCCTGGGCGCCTTCAGCGGTGTCACGTTCGGCTTCTTCGAGCGGGAGCGCAAAGACTACAAACGCATCAACGCAGGACAGGTCGAAGCGATGTCTCTGGTCGGTAACGTGGCAACCACAAAGGATGGCGAACCGAAAATTCATGCGCATGTTGTCGTTGGTAAGCAGGACGGCACAGCCCATGGCGGGCATTTGATCGAAGCGCACGTGTGGCCTACATTGGAAATGATCCTGATCCAGACACCCGAAAGTCTGGTGCGAAAGATTGATGACGAGACGGGCCTGGCATTGATAGACCTCGGGATCGACACTAGCAGCGAGTGAGATTGCGCTAGAATGTGTGGCAATAGATCCAGTTTGAACCCATGCCGTTGAATCTGCACCAATGAGCGAACTGACTCGCGAACGAGAGCAACTGCTTTCCGATCTTCAGGCCGACGCTTTCAAATATTTTCTAAACGAAGTCAACCTTGATAACGGGCTGGTTGCTGACAGCACCAAGGACGGCTGGCCCGCAAGTATCGCCGCGGTGGGGATGGCCTTGTCGGCCTATCCAATCGGGGTCGAGCGCGGTTTTATTTCTCGCGAAGAAGCAATCACCCGGACGCTGCGCAAGCTGCGCTTTTTTGCCGGGAGTCCGCAGGGAAAGGAAGCAGACGCTACCGGTTATAAAGGTTTCTATTATCACTTTCTGGACATGCAGAGCGGGCGCCGCGCGTGGCAGTGCGAGCTGTCCACTGTCGACTCGGCTTTTCTGTTTGCGGGGATGTTGGCTGCGGCTGCTTATTTCAATCGCGAATCGGAGAACGAAAAAGAGATTCGCACGCTTGCCGACGACCTCTACCGCCGCGCGGACTGGCAATGGGCCACCAATGGCGGCGCCACGTTAACGCATGGCTGGACACCCGAAGGCGGCTTTCTGCCTTATCGCTGGGAAGGCTACGACGAATCACTGCTGCTATACGTTCTGGCACTGGGCTCTCCCACTTTTCCGCTGCCGCTCGAAAGTTACCTGGCGCAGGCCGCAACTTATTCGTGGAAAAAAATCTACGACTATGAGTTTCTGTATGCGGCGCCGCTCTTTACGCATCAGCTTTCACACGTCTGGCTCGACCTGCGCGGGATTCAGGACGCCTTCATGAAGCAGCATGGGCTGGATTATTTCGAGAACAGCCGCCGCGCGACCTACGTGCAGCAGGAATACGCGAAGCGAAATCCGAAAGGCTTCCAGGGCTACAGCGAGATGTGCTGGGGAATTACTGCCAGCGAAGGGCCCGGACCAGCGATACATCAGGTCGGTGGGGTGGAGCGCGTCTTTTTCGATTATGTTGCGCGCGGCGTGCCCGACGGTCCCGATGACGGCACGGTCGCGCCGTGGGCTGTGGTTGCGTCCCTGCCTTTTGCGCCGGAGATCGTCCTGCCGGCGCTGGAACATTTCGAGCAAATGGAAGTTGGCCAGGCCGACCTCTACGGTCTTGAGGCTACGTACAACCCGACATTTCCTGACGAGCAATGCCGGAAATGCGGATGGCTTTCGCCCTGGCACTACGGGATAAACGATGGGCCGATCGTCTTAATGATCGAGAACTATCGCACTGATCAGTTATGGCGCCTGATGCGAACCTGTCCCTATATCGTTAGCGGATTGCGGCGCGCAGGATTCACCGGCGGATGGTTGTAAGAGGGGAGCTTGATCCTTTGAGTCTTGAACAGACGCGTGAACGCATTCGTCCCATTCCTTGAGATCTACTTCTTTACCGCATCATCCTCTGGTTCTTCGGCCCAAAAGATCCAGGCTGCTCCGTTTGCATGTTTCTCCCGCGAGGAGAGCATTCCGTGCTTCTCAAGCAGACCGCGTGCGCCGCGCTGCATGTTTGCGTACAAGCATTGTGTGATATCCGAGAGCTCCCAACCTTGACTCGCAAGACCAGTCTTACCAAAGGCGCGTTCTATCCTTGGCCGGTTCTTTTCAAACAATGCTGCAACTTGTTTGGCCATCTCCTGGCAGAGAGTCTTGAATTCAGCGCATTCCGCAGCTTTAAACACGGGAAAGTTCGGCTCGTAGTAACGCTCGGTAGGATATTTTTTCTCCCACTCTTTGGATTCGCGCAACAGTTCGCTCTTCATCAAGTCGTTAATGTGCGTATGTACGCTTGGTGGTGATAGACCGAGCGCTTCAGCTAATTGCGAAATCGTCCTGGGCTCGCGGGCCACCAGATTCAGAATCTCCTCTTTGGTGCCGTTGGGTAGTAACTTTTTCCGGGTAATCTCGGCCCACGGATCGCTGTAACCTCCCGGTCCACCGGAGACACATTCGCAAGGAAACCGCAGGCTCTTGAGCTCATCAGAAATTCCCATTATCACCCCTTTACAGGTTCAATATTAGGGTGTATCCTAAAACCCATTTAGGCTACGCCCTAATGCTATGGACGACGTGCTTCCCTTTGGCGGCATGACCAAGTTTCCCTCTTCAAGTCACGGAAGGAGGCAGAATAAGATGCCAAAAGATAAAGAGCAAGTAACCTCATCTGCTAAACATCATGCCAGGACGATCACACGGGCCCTAATCGCTAATCGTGTCAAAGTAATCGTACTGGGAATCTGTGTGGCTTTGGGATTCATTTATGTCGCCGCGCGCAGCCGAGCGCTGACCAATGCGAATATGCGGCCGGCAAATCCTTCCACGGCGTTCGACAATCGAATTGATAGCAATGCTCAACGAATGCTTGCGGAAGGGCGACAAATCTTTCGCTATGACACTTTCGGCGACGAGGTGTATTGGACCGACACGCTCAAGCTGCATCGCGCGATTGAGGGTGCGAAGCTTGGCGGCGTTGGCCCAGGTGTCAGTCCCAAGACCGCGCTGAGCGTGGGCCTGAAGGTTGATATGGATGCCTTGCCGGCGGCCCTCGTGGAGAAGGTTAAGAAGGGCGAGGTGAACCTTGACGATCCCGCGACCACGCTTGCTTTGATCAAACTGGACGCGGTGCTGGGCTTAAAAGGAACATTCAACCAGAATGGCAGTCTGAAAACTTTGGGCCTCAGTTGCGCCGTATGTCATTCAACAGTTGACGATGCTTTTGCTCCGGGCATCGGTCACCGGCTCGATGGTTGGCCGAACCGCGACCTCAACTCCGGCGCGATCGTCTCGCTGGCCCCGGACCTGAGCATTTTCACTAAGCTCCTGCGAGTTGATGAAGCGACAGTGAAGAAAGTGCTTGCTAGTTGGGGGCCGGGAAAGTTCGATGCCGAGTTGAATTTGGATGGCAAAGCCTTTCGGCCTGATGGTAAGCCGGCAGCCACCTTGATTCCGCCAGCCTTCGGGATGGCGGGTGTGAATCTGCACACCTGGACCGGCGGCTGGGGCACGGTCACATATTGGAACGCGTATGTCGCCAATCTGGAGTTGCAAGGGCAGGGTACGTTCTTTGACGCGCGCCTGAACGATCCCAAGAAATACCCGGTCGCCGCTCGGGCCGGCTTCGGAAACAAGCGGAGCGGCACCGACATGGTTACGGCGAAACTCGCTGCTTTACAGTTTTACCAGTTGGCCATCCCCGCGCCGGCGCCTCCCGAAGGTAGTTACGACAAGACCGCAGCGGCGCGCGGAGAAACAATCTTCAAAGGTAAGGCGAATTGCGCGCAGTGCCACGTGCC
>JBDUCF010000299.1:0-4024 GCA_040003545.1 Pyrinomonadaceae bacterium
ATTGATAATTGGAAGACCAGCGCGTGGGGTAGGATTCAATGACGGGGAGAGAGCGAGACGGGGAGACGGGGGGACTGGGTGATAAGGAAGTTCTCCGCGTCGCCCCGTCTCCCCATCTCAGCTTCTTCCTCGGCTACCTGGGTATCGCAATCATTCTGGTTAGCGAGGTCCTTCTCTTCTCCGGAAATCAGTTTGTCGGCGGGTGGTTCACGCCTATTGTTTGGACCGGCTACGTACTGCTCATCGACGCGCTGGTATTCAAAGTGAAGGGGCGCTCGTTGCTCGTCAACGATCGTTTTGAGCTCTTAGCAATAATTATTATCTCCATCGCCTGCTGGTGGCTTTTCGAGTTTTACAACGCACCTCGTTTCTGGCGCTCTGATCTCGAGCTGTGGTGGCACTACCACAACCTGACAGCAAACCCTTTTGTGCGCCGGGTCGGCTATGACTGGGCCTTTGCCACGATCTTTCCGGCGCTATTTGAAACGGCAGCACTCTTTGAAGGGACCCTATTCGGCCGGCGTGGACCAACAGTTTCAATTCGTCTCTCAAAAACAATCTTGTATTCGTTTGTCGTCTTCGGCGCCGCAACCGCGTTATTGCCGCTGGTCGTCCTATCTAGCTGGTTTGCGCCGCTGGTCTGGTTGTCATTTATCTTCCTGCTCGACCCTATTAATCGCTGGCGCGGGCAGCCATCTATCGTGGGCGACCTTGCCGAGGGAAGGTGGGGCAGGTTGTTATCGCTGCTCGCGGGCGGTGCTGTCTGTGGTCTGCTCTGGGAGTTTTGGAATTACTGGGCGCTCTCCAAGTGGACCTACACGGTGCCTTACTTCGGAAACGTGAAGCTCTTTGAGATGCCGCTGCCTGGCTTTCTTGGCTTTCCTCCTTTTGCAGTCGAGTGCTGGGCCATGTACATATTTCTTCGTTCCTTCCTTGCCTCTCGTAAGAAAGCTCCGCTTGAACACCGATCGGGGATCTGGCTTGGCAGCGCCGACATTTAGGCCGCTGAAGAAACAGCCGGACCGGCTTAGGTGCCGGGCGTCATTCGCTCGACGCGACATTCACAGATCAGCGCCAATCTTTGTTGACAGTGAATTGGTCAGTGCATAGAATACGCGCCACTCAAAGGAGGATCGTCAGAGTGGAAATAAAACTTCGCGTTAACCGAAAGGGTCCGCAATCGCTCACGAAGCAGATCACGGATCAGCTAACTGACTTGATCGACCGGGGAGTCATGACGGCCGGCGATTTGGTGCCGAGCGAACGTGCCCTGGCAAACACGCTCGGTGTGGCACGCAACGTCGTGCGCGGCAGCTACGAATACCTTTCGCGTGGCGGAAAACTTGACAGTGCGGGTCGGCAGGGCCGCCGCGTGCGAGCGAAAACGTCCCGGAGTAAGGCGGGAGGATCTGCCGCCGCAAAGAAAGCCAAATCAAAGCGCGCGGCCGCGCGCAAGAAATCCGCAGCGCGCCCCGCGGCTAAAAAGCGCTAGTAGTTCCCCCGGCAAACCCCGGCAATAACTGTCCGCGTGACTTAGCTAATATCCTGCGGGACCGAACTGCTTAACTAACCGAAGCAGCTTCGTCGCCAAGCTCCAGGATCTCTCTGCGTATAGCATTGCGCTCAGCCAGCAGGCGAATAAAGAACCTGCGGCGCATCACGAAGAGCGCGACCGCCAGCACTCCTCCGGCGAATCTATCAAGCTCCTCGAAAAAGCGAATGGCGACATAGCCACAAAGCGGCATCAGGATCAAGGAACAGAGCGCAAACTGCCACGAAGTAAACTTCCAAAGCAACAGTCCCAGGACAATCCAGGTCAAGGGAAAAAGAAGCATCGCTGAGATGATCTTGATTGTGGAAATGACATCCTCTGTATTCCGGGCCAACCTTCGCGACATGTAGTCTCCAAAATAATAAGCGGGATAATGCACAGCAATCCCGAATAGCGCAAAAGGCAGCAACAGCAGAAAACCTATCGTGCGCCTGAACAGGTGCGCGATTACCCCACTGGCCGAAGACGGAGGGGAAAGCGACCTCGGATCGAGGCCAGCCTGTTCCAGCTCCTGTTCAAAACGCGCGATGCGTGCTTCCAGCAGCGCCATACGCTGCGGGGCCTGGGCCCGATGAAACGCATAGCCCTCGAGAAACTGCCGGCGCAGTTGCAGCTCGCGGGCAAGGCTCCGTTCATCTTTCGTTCCCCCATCGTCCGAGAAAAACATTCTTTCCGCTTTTTCTATCAAGGCGAGGGCTTCCTTATGCTCGGCTTCGAGAATTACGTCGCGCAGCGCGCGCTCAATACGATCAGAAAGCACGCGCGCAGCTCCTCGTGGCGGATTGCCGGCGCGGTCCAACTGCACCGGTTCGACTTCAATTGGCTCACCAAAGTAAAGGAGCGCCGCGCTGCGAAATCTTGTCTTCGCCGTGTAGTAGAGACCAGCCGGCACGATTTTCAGATTTAGCGAATCATCACCAGAGACGGTTCCCAGCGCAATACGGGCTGCACCCGTCTTCAGCGGTTTCAAACGCGGCTCGTCGTGTGAAACGCCTTCGGGACAAATGCCCAGGGTGCCTCCGCCGCTCAGTAGTTTGCGGGCCAGGACAAAAGTTTCTCTGTTCTTCGAAGTGTCCTCTCCTTCATCCTCACTGCGGTACACCGGCAAGGAGTCCAAAGCGCGCACCAGGAATCCAAGCACGGGCATGCGAAAGAGAGGCGCCTTTGCGAGGAACGAAACTCGACGAGGAGCGAGACAAAGCAGGAATACGGGGTCAACCAGAGCGTTGGGATGATTCAGGACAAAGATTACCGGACTATCGCGGGGCACGTGTTCCAGCCCGGCCACTTCGATGCGGCGGAAATAGATGCGCAGGGCAAAACGCAAAAGCACGCAGATGACTTGCCTGATCACCGGGTTTCTCCTCCCGCCGAGGTTGCTAGTCTTTCAAAAGAGGTGCCTGCGGCGCAACTATTTGCTTCCGCGAAAGATTCGTCAATGACGTTAAGGGATGTTAAGGATTCTGGCGGGCCGGCAGTCGAACGCGATGCGACCCCGAAGAAGTCCGATCAGTGGACCACTTCAGGGCCGCAATGTTTCTAGAGTTCGCCGGGGGAAGCAAATCGACAGGTAGACAGTCAGATTTGCCAGACGAATTAATTAGACAAGTCTTACCAATCCAGTGAAAAGTCCGGGAAGTTATCCTCGGTCCTTCTCCTATTTACCCGCTTCATCTTTCTTGGCGGGGTTGGCTCAGTAGGTGTGGTTGTCCCTGAGGGCGAAGTGGTAGCGGGCGGTGGCGTGTGTCGCAGTGTTGTCGTTGTTGTCGTTCCGTCCCTCTTCGCTTTCTTTGTCTCTGGGACATCGATCAGCGTCCAGGTATATGGAAGGCGATTGATGATCGCTACATAACTCTGCGCGCCGTATTTGTCCGGGCCACCGGGAACCAAAAATAAGTGGAAGGATCCGAGAGCTGGGTGCTCGAGCTGATAAGTGCCCTGCGATAGAGCCTCGCTGCCCCCCGCGAAAACCATCGAAAAGCATTCTCCTCCGGCCGGCGCTGCCTTTGCCGGGGCCTCCCGGTCGTCGACTTGGACCAGCATCACATCAACTGTTGAGTATCCGGTATAAAGGCGAAAGATCGAATTCACATATGATGAGAATACGGATTTTGAATAAGAGGCCAGCAGATCTGATGGGTTCTGAGTGGTGAGTTGATCGCCCGGATTGTCCTTATCGCCTCCCTTGCCAGTCTTCTGCGCCGACACAAGCAGGGCGCTCTTGAGGGGGACCGCTGCAGATAACGCCACAAGCGTACCTGCTCTCAAGAACTTTCTACGGGTAATAGACATCTAAATCTCCTCAGTAAGTATGATTAATTCAATATCGACGGGCGTAGGCGGGTCCTGGCCGAAGAAGTGAAAGCCGCTCAAAGTCAAATCTCGACGCACAGTGTATTGTTTTTCCCCATGCTTATCAACACATTTGCGGCACTTGAAGCCCTGGACCGCGGTTTAATCTAAGGTTTTTTA
>JBDUCF010000300.1:0-4012 GCA_040003545.1 Pyrinomonadaceae bacterium
CCAGCTTGTCGCGGAACGAAGCAGCAGACCGACAGCCTGTTGTACTAGCAGCGCTTAATCATGAAGCACGCCTGTCTGCTTTCCACCGCCGCTGGTTTCTGAAGTTCGAAGAAGTATTGCATCGGGCTCATGAGGGACCGATCTGGCTCAAAGATGAAAGGGTTGCGAGGTTAGTTGCTGACTGCATTCAATACCGCGACGGCAAGGTTTATCGCCTGGATGCCTTCTGCATCATGTCGAACCACGTCCATATCGTCTGCAAACCTTTCTTAAATGAGAAGAGCTTGACCATTAAAGCCGAGGCAGAAAGATTAGTCTACGAGAGTAAAGAGCCGCCGTTCGCAGTTGTCATGCATTCGCTCAAGAGTTACACCGCAAATGAAACTAATAAGATATTGAAACGATCAGGAGCGTTTTGGGAAACTGAAAGCTATGACCATGTGATCAAAGACGAAGAGGAATACCATCGGGTTGTCGCATACGTGCTGAACAATCCTGTCAAAGTTGGATTGGTTGACGATTGGCGAAAATGGCCATGGAACTGGAAACGGTCCTGAGTACGATAAGCTGCCAGCTTGTCGCTGGGCAGGAACAGGCTGACCAAGGCAACAACAGCAGGCTGGCAGCCTGCTGTACCACTGCCTTACGAACGCATCTTGTCCACGAGTTCGCACCAGAGGTGAGCGATGGTGATGTGGGCTTCCTGCACGCGAGAGGTTCGGTCGGAAGGAACAATGACAGCGGCATCGCAAATCGTTGCTAGTTTGCCGCCGCCCGCGCCGGTTAGCGCGATCGTTGCACAGCCTGAGTCCTTTGCCTGCTTCACAGCGGCCAGAATATTCGCTGAGTTTCCACTGGTGCTGATGGCAATCAGGACGTCGCCTTTCGCGGCCAGCGCCTGGACCTGCCGCGCAAAGACACGTTCGTAGCCATAGTCGTTACTGAGCGCGGTCAGGGCCGACGTGTCCGTCGTTAGGGCAATCGCAGGCCAGCCGCGCCGCTCCTCTTCGTAGCGTCCGACCAACTCGGCGGCAATGTGCTGCGCGTCGGCGGCGCTGCCTCCGTTACCGCAGATTAGAATTTTGTTTCCATTCTTCAGGGCGCGGCATATCAGATCGGCAGCTCGTTGGATCGCGGGCAGGCCGTCACTCAGAACGTCACGCATCACGCGCAAGTGCTCTTCGAAGGTTTCTGCTGCTAAGGTGCTGGTCTCTGAATCGGTCATGTGTGTTCTTTCAAATAGTCAACCCTTTGGCGTGCGGCGCCTTGTCGCCGCTTTGGTCTGCGGCGGCCGGATCAAGTCGCGACCGACCAAAACGCTGACAAGCCAGCGCGCTCCAAAAAGGTTGTCGCTTCCAGTGATGCCTACTTACTGGCGGGCATTCTACACCAGAAAACACGAGGGCTGCTTGCGCTGTTCTCTGGTGCGTTGTAGGCTTTCGTCTCTTCAATCCCAATGGGCTTCTTGGAACACTTGCAGTCGGGAAGAGAGGCTTGCCCCCGATCTTTCTTAAACGCCAAGCTAAGTTGACTGGCATTATTGACTGACACTCTCTTATTGATCGATGTCCACAACGAATCCTACGCCGATGGTGAAACAGTACCGGGAGCTGAAGCAACAGCACCCCGGCACGCTGCTGTTCTTTCGGCTCGGCGACTTCTACGAACTGTTCTTTGATGACGCGATCGTCGGCGCCCGCGAATTGCAAATCACTCTGACGGCCCGACACAAGGAGAGCGGCGATCCGATTCCCATGTGCGGCGTGCCGCACCACTCCGCCGCAACCTACATTGCGAAGCTGGTGCGCAAAGGTCACCGCGTGGCTATCTGCGAACAGACTGAAGCCGCGAGCAAAACGAAGAAGCTGGTGCGGCGCGAAGTCGTTCGCATCGTAACGCCGGGAACGCCAATCGATCCGCAACTGCTGGAGCCGCGCGAGTCCGCCTTTCTGGCCGCCGTTTGCGCCGGCGGAGAAAACATCGGCGTTGCGTTTCTGGATATTTCCACTGGAGAGTTTCGCGCCACCCAGGCGGGCGGCCGCGACGCGTGGGCCAGAATCAGCGCCGACCTGGAATCCTATTCTCCGCGCGAGCTGCTCTTTCCTGCTTCGCTCGCGCCTTTAGTTAAGAACGGCTTTTCCAGTTTGGCGAAAACTGCTCCGCTGCCTCTGCAGAATACGCCGAGCGACCACGTGTCCGGCGCCGGGACTGAAATGGCAACGGCTGATCCCGCGCGCAGTTCCGGTGGCGGCGCTGACATGATCGATGGCATGACGCTGACGCCTCTGGATGATTGGCTCTGGCAGACAGAAGATTGCGCCGCGCTTTTGATTAAGCAATTTGGCGCGCGTTCGCTCGACGGTTACGGCCTCAAAGGAAAAGCCGAAGCAATACGCGCCGCCGGATCAGCTTTGCGGTACGCGCAGGAAACACAACGCGCCGCTGCCGCCCACATCACCGACATCATTTACTTCGAGCCACAGGACCATCTGGTGCTCGACAAGGTATCAGCGCGCAACCTGGAGTTAACTGAAGCCCTGGGCGGCGGCGGTGTTGCTCGTTCGCTGCTGGACGTGATTGATGAAACCGTCACCGGCATGGGCGCCCGCGGGTTGCGCTCGTGGCTGGTGCGGCCTTCGGTGCGCCGGGGCGAAGTCGAAGCTCGTCATGGAGCAGTCGAAGAACTTCACGCTTCGCAGATCAAGCGTGATCGGCTGCGCTCGCTTTTGAAGGAAGTCGCCGACGTCGAACGTCTGGCGGGCAGGTTGAATCTTGGCTCCGCCACGCCAAGAGATCTCAATGCGTTGATGCGATCGCTTGACCAGGTGCCGCTGATTCGTCAAACGCTCGCCGAAGTTCAGTCATCGCTGCTGCAGATTCTTACCGAAAGCTCGGACGAGCTCGCGGACGTGCGCAGCTTGATTGCATTATCGATCAACCAGGATCCGCCCCCACGTTTGACGGATGGTGGCGTGATTCGTGAAGGGTACTCTGCGGAGTTGGACGATCTACGTGGCGTCAGCAGCAATGCAAAGCAAACGATTGCCACGCTCGAAGCGAACGAACGTACTCGCTCTGGTATTGGTTCGTTGCGCATCCGCTACAACGGCGTGTTCGGATACTTCATTGAAGTCTCAAAAGCGAATGCGGGGCGCGTTCCCGCCGATTACGAACGGCGGCAGACACTCGCCAACTCGGAGAGATACACCACGCCTGAACTTAAAGCCTGGGAAACGAAAGTCCTGGGCGCAGAAGAGCGCATCGGGCAGTTGGAAACGGAGCTGTTCACGGCGGTGTGCCGCCAGATCAGCGCCGAAACCGGGCGCATCCAGGGCACAGCTCGCGCTCTGGCGTCGATGGATGCCCTGGCTTCTTTGGCTGAGACTGCGGCGCGCCGGCGTTATGTTCGGCCCAGGATGCATGATGGTGACGAGATTGAGATCGTGCAGGGCCGGCATCCGGTGATTGAAGTCTTCAATGACGAGCCGTTCGTGCCGAACAATCTTTACCTAAACAACTCCACCGATCGCCTTTTAATCATCACCGGACCAAACATGGGAGGCAAGAGCACGGTGCTGCGCCAGGCGGCGATCATTTGCATACTCGGGCAGATGGGCTCCTTCGTGCCGGCGCAGAAGGCGAGTCTGCCGTTGCTCGATCGAGTGTGGACGCGCGTAGGCGCGTCTGACGATCTGGCCCGTGGGCGTAGCACATTCATGGTGGAGATGGTGGAGACGGCGGCGATTCTGCATGGAGCGACAGCACGCTCGCTGGTGCTCCTGGATGAAATCGGGCGCGGCACGGCTACGTTCGACGGTCTCTCCATTGCCTGGGCCGTCGCCGAATATCTACACGATTCTCCAGAGCATGGAGCGAAGACACTGTTCGCCACTCACTATCACGAGCTGACCGAGTTGGCGGAGAGATTGGCGGGCGGGCAGAACTATCAAATCACGGCGACGGAACGCGAAGGCGAAGTTGTTTTTCTCCATCAACTGGAAAGAGGCCGCGC
>JBDUCF010000301.1:0-4004 GCA_040003545.1 Pyrinomonadaceae bacterium
GTGGGCTTGCCCCCGCTCTTTCAAGTGCATGGTTGGCATCGCAGAAAAACCAGACAGGCAGGAATGCCTGTCCTACTTAGATCGAATCGTCGGTCTTGGAACGCTCATCGAGTTCAAACCGATTACGATCGCGGCGCTCGATCTTGTCTATGAATTCAAGCTCTTCGTTGTCTTCAAAGCTGACGCCAACTGCGCGCGCATTCTCTTCTACCATGGATTGATCGGGAGTTGGATTATCGCCGGCAACTGTCTCCGAGCCGTCTTCGTTAACGTCTTCCCAGGTGGCATCAAGATCGCCGCCGGAATCTGCTGGTGACGCCGCCGTATTGTTTCGCAGACGTAGGGCCAGCAGTTCGGGATCCTTCGGTGCACGCGAAATCTCTTCCTCCATGAATGCCTCGATTTCCGGATCGGGTACAAATGCCGGATCGTTACTCAGATACTCGAAATCGTTGGAATCTTCTTTAGCCACGTTAATCCCTTCCTTAATCGAAAAAGTCGGCACGACCGCGCAAGCCATGATCCCGTATGCAGAAGATGCGCCGCTCAAAATGACGATTGCTTAGTGACGCAACTATAACAATGGTTCTGCGAATGAGCAATCGGACGGGCGGCGCTGCAAGCCTAGAACACGAATGATAGCGGGATAAATCTGTAGCGTTGATGGATTAGCGCTTTTTCCTGTCCTGGCGCCACATGAGCAGGGTAGCCAGGATAGCAACAGAAGCAGAAACAATAGTGATTATTCTGAGGGTGCTCGCGCCTTCTTTCGTCGTCGCGATTTCATAGATCTGCACAGCTATCATAAATAACCACACGACGATAACGAACACGCGCCATTTGGGATTCATAGCGCGTTTATTACTTCGTTACCTGGAGAGCTGTCAAGCTTGCATCAGCACCTACCGCGCTGAGGCACCAGCCCAACTGAGTTGCGATAGGTGCGGTCCCGATGCGGTCGGTACCACCACGCGGTAGCGGGTGGGCCAAACCATTGCCGATTGCCAAATGCCGATTCTCTTCTCGCTAAATTCCAATTGGCAATCGGAAATCGACAATTGGCAATGAAGAGGCCTACCCGCTACCGCGTCGTGGTACTGACCTCACCGGGACCGCGAGTTGAACTCAGGGAGAGCACTCAAAAGGTAACCACTACCTGCGCCGAAAGGGTTACCAAATGTGCGGGATAGATTTACCCCACTCCTCTGCAAATCGTTTGCTTGACGATTAACCTGTGCGCCTCTACACTTGAAATTGCTAAAACAACCTATCCATTTGCGGATGTTTGCGTGAAGGGCGTCCGAAAAGTTCGCCGCGATTCGCACTACCGATCTTCTATGCCACCTGCCTTATTTAATTCATTACAGCGCTTCGAGCCCAATCGCGGCCGCACCGGCCAGTTCTTCTCCTTGCCTCAACTGGAAAAGGAAGGGATTGGTACGATTTCCAGACTTCCGGTCAGTATTCGCATCGTCCTCGAATCCGTTCTGCGCAATTTCGACGGCAAGAAGATCACCGAAGCGAACGTACGCGCTCTGGCAAATTGGAGTCCGCGCGCAGAGCGCACAGCGGAAATCCCGTTCGTCGTCGCGCGTGTGTTACTCCAGGACTTTACCGGCGTTCCGCTGCTGGTAGATTTGGCGGCGATGCGTTCGGCGGTGGCGCGTCTGGGAAAGAACCCCGCCATCATCGAGCCGCTGGTTCCGGTTGATCTGGTGATTGATCACTCGGTCCAGGTGGACTTCTCCAGCACCAGCGACGCCTTTACCAAGAACATGGAAATGGAGTTCAAGCGGAACAACTCGCGGTATCAGTTTCTGAAGTGGGGCACGCAGGGCTTCGACGGCTTTCGCGTCATACCGCCGGGAATAGGAATTTGCCATCAGGTCAACCTTGAATATCTGGCGAAGTCCGTTTGGGAAAAGCATGGACTTTACTACCCCGACACACTGGTAGGAACCGATTCCCATACTACGATGATAAACGGCCTGGGAATTGTCGGCTGGGGCGTGGGCGGCATTGAAGCTGAGGCTGCTATGTTGGGCCAGCCAGTCTACTTCCTAACGCCTGATGTGGTGGGGGTTCACCTGAGCGGCAAGTTGCGCGATGGCGTGACCGCTACTGACCTCGTTCTTCGAGTCACGGAAATGCTGCGACAGGCGAAGGTCGTTGGCAAGTTCGTTGAGTTTCATGGCGAAGGCACCGCCACTTTGTCCGCTACTGATCGCGCGACGATTGCGAACATGTCGCCGGAGTACGGAGCGACGATGGGTTTCTTTCCAGTGGACGAGGAGACCTGCCTCTATCTTGAAGCCACCGGTCGTACAGCAGAACACGTGGAAGCAGTACGAAACTATTTCAAGGCCCAGGGGATGTTTGGCATACCACAAAAAGGCGAATGCGATTACAGCACGGTGCTGGAGCTCGAACTGGCTTCAATTCAACCAAGTGTGGCCGGCCCGAAACGGCCGCAGGATCGAATCGAGCTTCCGAATCTCAAGAACCAATTCAACCAGTTGTTGCAGAAACCGGTGTCGGAAGGTGGCTACGGTAAATCAAACGAAGACCTCGGCCGCCGTCATCGGGCGGCCATCGGAGTTCATGTCGATGATGGTGTTCACGTAGCTGGTGGTGGCGCCCAGCACGCTGAGACTGTGCCCGCGACGAGGAGTAACGATACCAGCGCGAAGAACACGAGTGTCTGGTCTGAAACGGAAATGGTCAATAACCGGCCCACGCCGGATCGCATCGTGGAGGTTCTGGCGGAAGAATTTCCGCGCGCGCAGATTGATCTGGGACACGGCGACGTCCTGATTGCCGCGATTACTTCCTGCACGAACACCTCGAACCCCAGCGTGATGCTGGCAGCGGGACTGCTGGCCAGGAAAGCAGTCGAACGGGGTATGAAGGTAAGTTCCCACGTGAAGAATTCGCTGGCGCCCGGCTCGCGCGTAGTGACCGAGTATCTGGAAAGGGCCGGACTACAGACATACCTGAACGAACTTGGTTTTAATCTGGTCGGTTACGGGTGCACCACCTGCATCGGCAACAGCGGACCGCTCGATCCACGCATTGAAGAAGTTTTGAGCGAACACGACTTGATTGGCGCCAGTGTGCTCTCCGGCAATCGCAACTTCGAGGCGCGCGTGCACCAGAGCATCAAGGCGAATTTCCTGATGAGCCCGCCGCTGGTGGTGGCTTTTGCTCTCGCCGGCCGGGTCAACATCGATATGTCGCAGGAGCCGCTGGGCAAAGGCAAGGACGGCAACGACGTTTTTCTGCGGGATATATGGCCTCATGCAGATGAGATCAGCGAGCTAATGCGCTCGGCATTCGACAGTGAAACTTATCGGAAGTTGTATAGCGACTTCGCGGAACAAAACCCGTTGTGGAACGAAATCCCTACCACCGGAGGCCAGGTTTACGATTGGGATGCGCAGTCAACGTACATCCAGGAGCCGCCGTACTTCGATGGATTCGGGCCTCAGGTGGGCCGGATGCATGACGTCAAGGCTGCGCGGGCACTGGCAATCTTTGGCGACTCGGTAACCACGGACCACATTAGTCCGGCCGGCGCCATCAAGCCCAATTCTCCCGCCGGACTTTACCTGCAACAGCAGGGAATAAAGATCGAAGACTTCAACAGCTACGGCTCGCGACGCGGCAATCATCAGGTAATGCTGCGCGGGACATTTGCCAACGTTCGCATCAAGAACCTGATGGTGCCAGGGACGGAAGGTGGCGTCACCGTTCTACAACCGAGCGGCGAGCGCTTGAGCATTTATGACGCGGCGATGAAGTATCAGACGGAAGGTGTGCCGCTGGTTGTGATTGCCGGACAGGAGTACGGCACGGGCAGCTCGCGCGACTGGGCCGCGAAGGGGACGGCTTTGCTCGGGGTGAAAGTTGTGATAGCGCAAAGCTTCGAACGCATCCATCGTAGTAACCTGGTGGGCATGGGGGTGTTGCCGTGCCAATTCGATGAAGGGACTAACGCAGCGTCG
>JBDUCF010000042.1:0-13557 GCA_040003545.1 Pyrinomonadaceae bacterium
ACAGTGCGAAGACGTGTATCCTCAGAGGTCGTCCTTACACCTTCATAGAAGAAATAGAAGAAGAGTTTCTTTTTCTCCATGAGGCTGGCGCCACCCTCGCCGAACCTTGGCAAAGCAAGTGGGCCACCAACGTTGAACCCGTACTGGTGCTGAATCAACCCAGGTTTTGGCAGCGCCAGGCCGGTTAGCGGGTCTCTGGTGGCGTTGTTGAAGAACGTGTTAGCGTCAAACCTGCTGTTGCGGTAAAAATCATAGCCCTGGCCGTGAAAACTCTTGGTGCCGCGCGGAGTTGTCAGCTTAACCTGCGCTATGCCCAAGCCGTCGTCCGGCCCACCGTTCTGAGTGGTAAGACTGAATTCAGCCACACCCGCCACACTCTGACCCGCAGTGCCAAAGAGGCTGTCGGTGCGCACCAAGTTATCATTGATGTCGATTCCGTCCCATGTGATATTTGAGAAGCTTCCACGCATGCCATTGATAGAGGAGGTCCTGACAGAGCCGTTGGTGTTCACTCCAGCCTGCATGCCAGCCAGGTTTATCGGATTCCGTCCATTGAGCGGTAGGTCCTGCACCTGCTTGAGGTCGATTGTCTTCGAAAGCTTGGCGTCTTCAGTATTAATTAGAGACTGGGTGTCGCTGGCTTGCACAGAAACTGTTTCAGTGATTCCGCCCGCTTCTAAATCGATGTTCAAGGTCGCCGGGGTATCAACGTGAACCACCACGTTTTGCACCTGCGCCTTCTTAAACCCTGCGCGTTCAGCGGTAACTATATAAGTGCCGGCACGCACATCGGTGAAGACAAAGTATCCCTCGTCATTAGTTAGCCCCGCCTTTTCCTCCCTGGTGCCAACGTCTATCAGCTTCAATGCTACTCCCGGGACAACTGCGCCAGTGGAGTCCTTTACGGTGCCGGCGACGCGAGTGTTGACGGTTTGAGCAGAAGAAAGCGAAACGAACACCCCGACAAGTAGCAGGGCGATGCCCGTTAGCCGGGTAAAAGTCATTCGCAAAGAATCAGGTTTGGTCATAGTGGGCTCCTTAGAGATTAGAGTTTTCAGTCTGCTTCCGCGTCTTGCTGGCGCTCAGTAGGGCCTCTTAACGCGCTGGAAGTTGATTAACCCAGGGACTTGGAGTGCTTAGAAGAAATCGCAAATAACATAAGACCTGCAAACTGGGCTTTGAGTTAGCAAGCAGCATGCCGCCTCAAAGGATGATTACTACTGTTTATAATCTTAGAGTTAACCCAATAACACAGTGCCAGCTGTCCCGCGAATCTTGCTATTTTTGGATTGTTATACAAATCCGTGAACGCGTCCGGGCTGGGATTAAATGTGAGGTATCCCGGCGTTGGGCAGACCGCCGGATTCAACCGGCATTAATTCGAGCCCCAGACAAAACGTAACCAGCAAGCGAAATTTGCCGGAGACTCAAGTTGTTGTTGTCGAGGCTAGCGATCAATTGAGCCTTTGCATCTAAAATTTTCACCGGCCATTGTTCGAATCTACGGGTTCAATCTTGAAGGCGAACTGATTAGGAAGCCTAATACACTTGTCCTATAATCCGTGAAATGCTTGGGTCTGTTCGACCGCAGAGTTGCCTAAATAAAGGAAGGGAAGTGTTATCAATATGAAAAGAACATTCACGACAAGTCTCACATTTGTCTTACTGCTCACCATCGTGGTGGCCCAGTCACCTCAGAAACCTCAGGAGCCTGCTTCTGATGAAATTCTGCGCATACAGAGTGAGTTGGTGCAGGTGGATGCCGTCGTTATGGACAAAAACGATCAGGTCATTCCGGATTTGAAACTCGAAGATTTCAAGGTCTATGAGAACGGCAAACGGCAGGACCTGAAGTTCCTGGAGTTTGTGAGCGTGGAGACAGGGCCCCGCACCGAAGGCACGATCAACGTGGCCGGTCAGCCCATCGAGCCGGACGTGGCGCGCAATCTCTCGCAGCGCGATCTGCGTCGCGTCTTCGCCTTTGTCATAGACGACTTGACTATCCCTTATGAAGACGTAGTCAACATTCGCAAGCTGCTCAATGACTTTGTCAACAATAAGATGCGCGAGGGCGATCTGGTGGCGATCGTGCGCGTGGCAGGCGGTCGTGGGCTATTGCAGCAGTTCACTTCAGACAAGCAGTTGCTGCGCCGGGCCATTGACGAGATCACTCCCACACTCAACGCCTACTCGGCGTTTCATAACCTTGATCCAGTAGCCGGAATCAATACCAGGCCGGCGCTGGCTCCGCCCGGCGATGATAATACTAGTGGCGGTATCGCCGAGGTGGATCCGTTTCGGGGTGCAGACGTCGATGCTTCGGCTGAGGGCATTACCAGAGGGATGCGCTCGCTTTCGGCGCTCTCGACCGCAGGCGACGTAATCAATGGCATGAAAACGCTGCCGGGGCGCAAGAGTCTGGTGCTGATCTCGGGCGGGTTGCCACTAATCGAGACGACGCAGAATCAGATTAAGGTTAACGGCGTCCCCACCAACATTACAGAAACCCGCAGTATGTACACCAATGTGTCTTATCTGCTTAGACAACTTACCGACCGCGCCAGCCGCGCCGGTGTAGTCATCAACACGCTGAACATTCGCTCGCAGGGCGGGGTTAAAGGCGTGTCGAGCTTTACCGATCCGGGAAATGAGGGGCGCAGTGCCCTGATGCCAAATGCCGGCGGTGACGCCACGTTTGGGCGCACGGCCGACCTGGCGCAGTTCGATAATCAGGCGCTCGATTCGTTGAGTGGTAATCTCGGCTTGCAGGCGCTGGCCGGGGCGACGGGCGGTCTCGCTGTAACGAACACAAACAACTTCGGCGCGGGTCTCGACCGGATACTGGCCCGTAGCAGCTACTACCTGCTGGCCTACCGGCCGACTGAGGCGTTCAACGGCAAGTTCCATAAACTGGAGATTAAGGTTGAGCGGCCCGGTGCGAAGGTCTACTCCCGCAACGGCTTCGTCGCCACCGCCGACATCCCGGGGCCGTCGTTAACCAAAGAGCAGACTATCATCAGGGCCGCGATGTCGCCCCTCGCCCGGCGCGACGTTGACCTCAACGGCATACTCCAGTATCGCTACCTGCCGAACAGCGAAGCTGCCATTGATATTAACCTGCAAATGGCCGCCAACGGCTTAACCTTCAAGCAGGGTGCGGACAGCAAATATCAGACGACGTTTGATGTGGTTGGCTTCCTCATCAACGATCAAGGCAAAACGCAGAGCGGGTTTAGCGAGACAGTCAACAGCAGTCTGACACCAGCGGAGTACGCGCGCGCGCAGGCGAACGGCATCGGCTACATTGGGCACGTCGATTTACCACCCGGCAGCTATCAACTGCGTGCTATCGTGCGCGACACTGAGACGGGGCGCCTGGGCACCATGTCGAAGTACATAGAAGTGCCCGACATCAGCAAGAAGCGTTTGACCGTCAGCAGCCTTTTCCTCTTTGCGGCGGATCCGGCGCAAGGGAACAAAGCCAAGCCCGAACCACTCACGGCCTTGCGTCAGCTCCCGCGTTCGCAAGACCTGCGCTACGCCGCGATCATCTACAACCCCAAAGTGGGAGACGGTAAGACACAACTACTCGCCCGCGTGATCATTAGTCGGGGCGACAAAGTGCTGTTGCAGGAAAAGGATCAACCTGTAACCGGCGCGGTGCAGGATGGACAGGTCGCCAAGTTCGGCCAGTTCGGCCTGTCTAAGGCCCAACCCGGTCGCTATGTTCTGACGTTGGTGGTTACAGACCCACAGGCGAGCGAGAAGGAGCGCATTGTCGTACGCAGCATGGATTTCATTCTCGTGGATTAATCTCGCGACGCGGCTACAAACAGAAGCAAGCGGGGCGCAAGAGTATTTGCTCTTGCGCCCCGCTCTTTGTTTGTCCTCGGATGCTTGGCCGGTAGTGGATGCGCCTTTGGGCACCGGAGAAAAAAAAGGGAGAGCCATTGCTGGCCCTCCCGGAAAAGTATTTTCAGACTTCGCCTAGAAAACTATGCGAATACCCACCTGTACAACGCGGCGGGCCAGTTCGATGTCCCCACGCTCGGCGAATGCTGAACCCTCGATGCCCGCGTCCTCGACGAAGAAGTCCGGCACGTATCCAGCAGCGTTGACTCCGTACCCGGTATTGGGGTGATTCAACACGTTGTATGCCTCGCCGCGGAGTTGGACCGTCAGGCGCTCTCTGATCTTAATGTTCTTGAACAGTCCCATGTTCAGTTGGTTGAGCCGCGGGCCGCGCAAAGAGTTGCGCGACGAATTGCCGAAAGGCGAGTTGAAGACCTGCGCCGCGCCCGGGCCATTAATGATAAACCGGACCTGGCTGGCCGTGACGTTCACGACATCGCCGGTCGTGTTCAGTGCGTTCATGGAGTAGAAGCCGCTCGCATTAGTTACGGGAATGCCGAAAAGGTTAGCAGCGTCCACCTGGTTGATACCAACAAGCCGCTGATCGGCATGAGGATTGCCAACAAACGGGCGGTCCGCGGCCGTGAGATAGGAACCGGCGACTCCAAAGATGCTGTTGAAGAACTGGCCCGGCGTGTAGGGCGAGCCGCTCGTCAGCACGTAAACGCCGTTGAGCTGCCAGCCGCCGAGCAGATGACCCACCACACCGCGCTGCTCCTTGTAGAAGGGCACATCGTAGATCGCGTTCACGCTAAGAGCGTGCGGCCGATCCAGGATAGACAGTGCGCGTTCGCACTTGGTAATGCAGAACGGGTTCTGGGCGAAGGACGAGGCGATGTCGAAAGCAAAAATCTCCGATGAGTTATCGATCGTCTTGCTCCAGGTGTAAGCCGCTCCCAATGTCAGCGAGTTGTTAAGCATCCGGCTGTTGAAGCGGGACTGCATCGCGTGGTAGATGGACGTGGCAGAGTTCTCGCGGATGGTTATTGTGCTCTGCCGTAGAATGCGACCATCGCAGACGGCTTCATTCGCGAAAGTCGCCGGGTCGTCCGTACAAGTTAAAGGCGTAGTGCCCGCGGGCAGCAAATTCGCGAAGCTGCGGAAGTTGAAGCCCCCCGATGAGAACCCGTTGACTAAATTTCGGACGAAGGGGTTGCCGTTGCGGTTCTGAAACAGGCCAACGCCGTGCGTTCCGACGTAGCGCACTTCGGCGACCGTGTTCCGGCCGAACTGGTGCTGAACACCGAGCGAGAACTGCTCGGAATAAGGCGCGTGGAAGTTCGGCGCAACTATGATTTGCGCCAGGAAAAGCGGGTTCAGCCGGCCCAGCGGCAAAACACCGGAGGCCTGCGAGTTCGCTCTGATCACTGCGCCCAACAGCGAGCCGCTGGGAACCGGAACTGGTGAGCCGGAGGACGGCAGGACGTTGGACGGAAGAGTGAAGGCCGCGGAGAATGGCGCTGAGCCTTGAACGTTCAACAGGATGTTGTAGAACGCCGGGTCATAAGCGATAGAGAACCCGCCACGAATGACCGTCGCATCTTCGCCGAGGAAGCTCTTCCAGAAGTGCGGCGACCAGGCAAAGCCGACGCGCGGCGCGAAGTTATTCTTGTCCACCGGGATGGCCGGGGTCGTACGCACGCTCAGCGGCAGCGTCGGATCGTAGAACCTTCTGGCCGGATCATTCTCGCGAATAATTGACTGCTGGCTCAGGATGTTGATCGGCTGGCCAGTGTACTCGTAGCGCACGCCGAGGTTCAAAGTCAGGTTAGGCCGGACTTTGTAATCGTCCTGCACGAAGTAGTACTGGTCGTTCTCGGTGAAAGCGAGCGTTGGATCGCCGACCGTCAACCCGAAGCCCGAGGGTGCGTTGTTAAGTAAGCGCGTCACTGAGTTGAAGGCGTACGCTCCGTTGAAGTTAGGCAGAAAGGGCACGACCGTTTTCAGGTGCTTGAATTCGGCGCCCAGGATTAAGCTGTGCTGCCCGCGGGTCCACGTGATGTTGTCGGCAACCTGGTAAACCTTGCCGATGCGGCCCTGCGGGAGGTTGGTCGCCGGCCCGACCCCCAGCAACGATTGCGTCGGACTGGCTGCCACCGCGGGGTAGCCGATGTTGGTCACTGTATTGCCTATCTCGGTCGAGGTCGGAATGCAGCCCGGCGTACCCACCTCGCAGCCACCGCCGAAATCCACACCAATCTTCTGGAATGTGGCGCGGAATTCGCTGACCATCGAGTTCGAAAACTGGCGGGTCCAGTTGCCGCCGAGGTTCTTGCTGCTCGCCACTATGTCGCCGGAAAATCCATTGCTCTGGATCAGATTGTTCACGAAGACCTCGCTCTGTTTCAGGTAGCGGAAAGTTACGTTGTCTTTCTGCGTGACTCTGAGATCGAAGCGCGCGCTGTAGTCGTTCTCGGTAAACGGAACCTGCACGTCGCGCTGGGGCTGGAAGGCCTGGAAGGTCTGACCGCCCAGGGTAATCGTGCGGAACGGGTTAGATATGTCGGTGCGGGGAATCGCACCAGGAATAGCGGACCCACCCTGCGTGGTGAGCGCCTGGATCGCACCGTTGCCGGGGAAGGCCGCCAACAGCCGCGGGAATTCCGAAGGCGAAATTACCAGCGAACCAGAGCGCGTCGTGAAAGTCGCCGGGTTGCGGATGCCCTGGTACGTGATGAAGAAGAAGAAGCGGTCTTTACCACTGTAGATCGATCGGCCACCCTCGCCAAAGCGCGGCAGATGGAGCGGGCCGCCCAGCGTGCCGCCATACACGTTATAGAGACTCGGGTTCGGCTTTGCCTGGCCGCTACGTCTCTCGATGTTGTCGAGGCTGTTCAGGTTCTTGTTATCCTGGTGAAACTCGAAAAGGCTGCCGTGAAAGTCATTCGTGCCGCTTTTGGTCACGATGTTGACAATCGCGCCCTGATTGCGCCCGTACTGGGCCGAAAAGTTGTTGGTAATGATCTGGTATTCAGCGACCTGATCCTGATTGTCGACAAACATGGCCGGCCCGGCGACGCTCAGATCGTTGTTGTCCGAACCGTCAATCTGGAAGTTGTTTGAACGGCCGCGATTGCCATTCACGGACAAGCCCGTGCCGTTCGTGTTCGTGCCGCCACTGCGGTTGGCGATCACGCCCGGAGCGAGCAGGGCCAGCGTGTCGAGTCCGCCGCCGGCGCCGTTGGAAGGCAACTCGGCGATCTTGCGTGTCTCGATCGTCGTGGAGACTTGTGACTGATCTCTCTGAACGATCTCTTCGGTGCTCGCGGTGATTGTCACCGTCTCGGAAACATTTCCGGCTTCGAGCTTTACATCAATCGGGTTGACGATACCGAGCTTCACATCGACGTTGGTGCTGACGGCGCGTTTGAAGCCCGCGGCTTCGACCGTCACCGTATACTTGCCCGGTGGCAGGGCCGCAATCTCAAACGTTCCTTCGCCGCTGGTCGTGGTCCCGGACGTCACCGCGCCGGTGGCCTCGTTCTTGGCCATCACGCTTGCGCCGGCGATGACGCCGCCGTTTGGATCAGCCACGACGCCCCTGAGCGTGCCCGTCGTAGCCTGGGCCATCGCTGGTTGGTTAGCCAAGAACAGGCATGCAACCAGTGAAAGCGCGAAGAAGGCAAATAACGCAACCGACTTCAAGGTAACTGAGCTTTTCATCTTTTCTCCTCCTGGATGATTTAACAAGTTATGTTTGCTGTCAAAGTATCTGTGGTCCCACAAATCTTGAACGGACGAATGGAAGCAAGCCCTATTCCAAGTTCTAATTTCAGGATAAAGTTCTTGCCTACTTCAGTTTGGCAGTAATCAAAGGCTGGCGAAGTTCACAATTTTGGATTTATGTCCAATTTTTCAGTTTAATGCCAGAGCTTCAGATCTGCTCCTTCCTGACCTCAAATTCGAAGTGAAGCTCTTTGCCCCGCAGGATGTTTGACAGGTAAAACTCCCAAAACTTTCTGGTGAAGCGCAACCCCGGCCAGCGCTGATCGAGGTTGACGAAGAACTCAACTCCTAAGACGCGCCAGAGGTTCGCCAGGGAAACGTACGTGCGCACAGGCCTCAGGACAACATTCGTGTAGAAAGGAAACGGCGTACGATCCGGCATGAAGGCGGTGAACGAATAACTGTTGAAATGATTTCGGTGAGTGGGGTCGGTAGGCCAGTCCGGATTTGAATAGTGCGGCGTGACGATTTTGATATGGCCGCCCGGCTTTGTAATGCGATGAAGTTCTGAGACGAAGGCCATCACATCCGGCACGTGTTCGATCACATGCCGGCTTATTACTTCATCAAACTCATTATCGGAGAAAGGATAAGGAGTTACACCCAGGTCGTGAATTACATCGGCGTCCGTCCGCGGATTCGAGTCCAGGCCGATCGCGCCCGGGTGCTTGTTGCGGCCGCAACCAACGTCCAGAATTTTCTTCTCGCTTGTCTGGGAAAGTTGATCCGACATTCGCGGCATGTCAATGGGTTCAGTTGTGACTTGAACGAAACGTCCGGCGAGTTTTAAGACGCTGCGTTGTTTCCACCTGCATTGAGCAGGCTAACAGTGACTAGACCTAGGCGACCGCAACACCCCGCTCGCTTGCCCTGATGGGCGAGTTTACGTAATCGCTTTTGCCCGCGAGCAACGCGGAAAACGAGCGAAAGTCGAGGGCCTTTATCGGTAACCCCATCTGCGCTTCAAGTTCATCGAGTCTAAGGCCGTCGAGCATCACCTCTTCGTCGCTCTTGAGCATCGACCGCGGAATGATTATGAAATCGCCCCGCACTTCGTGCCGTGCCGCCAACAAATCTCCACCCGTCAAAAGTCCGGCCACGCTTACGTCGCCTCCGAAGTAACTGTTTTCAACCGGGACCACCCGCAGTCGCGTGCCAAAGCGTTGGTTCAATTGGCTGATCAAGCGTTCCATGACCGGCGCAAATAGAATCCCTGTCATCATGGTTCCGAAGAGCGGTGCAGATTGAGGCGCGCGACGTTCGAATCTGCGCATTAGCGCCGCAAACTGATTGGAGAAGGCCCGCACCATACCAATACCATCCTCAATCTGCGGATAATCTCCGTAATGAGCGCGGCCCGGCACCGGCCGTCCGGCCCGCAGGTAAATCTCGTCACCGAGAAAAGCGAAGGTCGTTCCCAGACGTTGGCGCAGTTCTCTTTGTATGCTTCTTACTTCACCTATCGTGTCGCGGCAAAACTCCGGGGTCACCGGCGTCAGGCGCCTATCGGTGTTGTAACGCGTCAGGCCGAGAGGCACGATGGCCAGGCTCTTCACACGCGGGTGAAGCGCTGCCAGATCATCGATCGTTCGCCGCAGCACGTCTCCGTCGTTTATTCCCGGACACAAAACCACTTGCGCATGAATCTCGATTCCGGCCTCTATTAGTCGGGCCATTTTCGACCTGATGTCAGCGCGCTCCTTTTCCACACCCAGCAGATAAGCGCGAACATCGAGATCGGTTGCGTGAACGGAGACGTATTGCGGAGACAGCCGCTGGGCGATCACCCGCTGCATCTCGTCTGCGGTGATCGAAGTTAAGGTGGTGTAATTGCCGTATAGAAAGGACAGCCGCACATCTTCATCGCGAACAAAAAGCGAAGGCCGCGCATCGGAAGGATTGCCCTTACAGAAACAGAAAATGCATTCGTTGGCACATTGCCGCGGCACGATTTGTTCGAAGCCCAGACCGAAGTCTTCATCCTCGGCCCGCTCGATATTCAACTCCCAATCTTCGCCGTTTGTCTTGCGAACATCTACCACCAGTTCTGTTTCGCCACCGGTTTGAAAGCGAAAATCCAGATAGTCGCGCACGGCCCGGCCGTTGACCTTCATGATGCGGTCCCCGGCTTCGAGATCGAGCTCGGCGCCCAGGCTGGCGGGCGCCACCGTCGCGATCTCCACTCCGCGACGGCGGATCTGATTTACTGCTGGCGTGACTGCAAACTCGTACATGAATCCTTTGTTTCCTGACTAAACAACCGGCGACTCCTGGTGAGGGCGAAGCCGCCGTCAGCGCTTCACGAGGATAAGATCAGCCTGTGCTGCAAATTCTGAGTATAACAGAACTAATCGCGTGTTGTTGAAGGCGACCGCATCTGACTTTCCCTGGTCGCTCTGGCGGAATTATTGACAACGATCTGCTAACGGCCTTACTCTTCATGCGTCCGCAATCTTCGGACGACCTCGTTAAATCCCCGACTGGTCCAACCAATTAGGAAGCCATTCACCAAATGAGCCAGAAGTCAGAGACCCTTCCCAATGTTGCCGCTAACGCGGTTTCGGCGACGGGGGGCGAGCGGTGCGTGCTGCTGGTTGAGGACGATCGCGCAGTCCAGCGATATCTTCAGGTAATTCTCCAGCGCGCGGGTTACGAAGTTATTTGCGCCGCCGACGGGCTCGAGGCGATGAAAATAGCGTTGTCGCAGTCGATTGACGCAGTCGTGACGGACGCGATCATGCCACATTTCAGTGGTCAGGAGTTTTGCCGCTTCTTGCGTAGTTATCCCACACTTTCGCATTTGCCCATAATTTTATTGAGCGCGTTCGATAAGAAGAGCTCAGAGGCTGAAGGCGAGGGACATGCGGATATCTACCTGACGAAACCTGTTAAGCCGGAAGAACTCACGTCGCACCTGGCGCACTTAATACGCAAGAAGCAGGTGGCTTAGAGCCTGCCAGCCGTTTTCGTTGAGTCTTTTAGCGGAAGATTTTAAGGTGATAAATCAGGCGGGTTGCTTGAATGACGAGCGAAACTCTCTGAGGTCAGCGCGCACTTCCAGGACGATACCGTGAACACGATCAAGTCGAATCTCGATTTGGTCCAGCCGCTGCTCAACTGGTTCGAACCTCTTCTCCATCGTCCCGAATCTCTTTTCCATCGTCTCGAACCTCTTTTCCATCGTCTCGAACCTCTTCTCAATCGCCTCAAAGCCCGCACGCATTACAACTCCCAGCTCATTGATTCGATCCAGAATCGTTTCCAGAGTCGGTTTGGTTGTGAGCTCTGAATCACTCATTTCCGGAATTGTAACGCGTAAGGACTTCTCGAAGCGAGTTTCAAACTAATTGCCTCCAGATCGCGTGATAACGGATTTATTGCTAGGCAGGAGCAGCCAGCGTTCCGAGCATGTCCGTGAGCGGCGTGTACTCGCGACCCTGAGCCAGGGCAACGGCCTCGTAGGTCAACTTGCCGGCGTAAGTATTCACGCCCGCCTTCAGGCCCTCGTCGCTGGTGATAGCTTCGATAAAACCTTTATTGGCAAGTTTCAGGGCGTAAGGCAATGTTGCGTTGGTCAAAGCAAACGTTGAAGTGCGCGGCACAGCGCCAGGCATGTTCGCAACGCAATAGTGCAGCACGTCCTCTACATAATAGGTGGGATTTGAATGGGTGGTGGGATGGGTGGTTTCAATGCAGCCTCCCTGGTCAACAGCGACGTCCACTATGACCGCGCCACGAGGAACATCCTTCAACATGTTCCGCGTTACGAGCTTGGGAGCCGCCCCGCCCGGAACCAGGACGGCGCCGACGATTAGATCTGCTGTCGAGATTGCATCCTGAATCATATAAGCGTTGGACGCCAGGGTGGAAATCTTCGAGAGAAAAATGTCGTCGAGCTCGCGCAGGCGGTCGAGATTGTTATCGATGATGATGACGTGCGCGCCCATGCCGACGGCTATCTTTGCCGCATTTGTGCCGACGACACCGCCGCCGATTATGACCACGCGGGCCGCGGGAACACCGGGCACTCCGCCCAGCAGGACACCGCCGCCGCCACTCATTTTTTCCAGATAATGCGCGCCTACCTGAATCGCCATGCGACCGGCCACTTCCGACATGGGGGTCAGCAGCGGCAACGCTCCACGACGATCCGTGATTGTCTCGTAGGCGATACCCGTAACCCCGCGATCAAGCAATTGTTTGGTCAGCTCATTGTCGGGAGCAAGATGCAGGTAAGTGAAAAGTAACTGCCCTTCGCGCAGGCGCGGATACTCGGGAGCGATTGGCTCTTTAACTTTTACGATCATTTCACCCGACGACCAGACTTCATCGGCAGTTTCCAGTATTCGGGCGCCGGCGCGTTCGTAGAGTTTGTCGTCGAAGCCGGAGCCATCGCCCGCGCTTCGCTCTACCACAACTTTATGACCGGCATCAGTCAACGCTCGTACCCCTGCGGGCGTTAGGCCGACGCGATATTCGTTGTCTTTGATCTCTTTCGGCAGTCCGACGATCATTATTTCGCTCCAAAAAGCGCTTTCATTCTCCAGCCAGTCCGATCTACAAAAGCTCGTCGACGTCGATCTGGGCGCGCTGCAACTTGCCACTGTAATCGACGTAAACGGATTTCCATTCCGAGAAAATATCCAGCACCTGCGTCCCCGCTTCGCGATGGCCGTTGCCGGTTGCTTTAGTGCCTCCAAAGGGAAGATGAACTTCCGCGCCTATGGTCGAAGAGTTGACATAAAAAATGCCGGTGTAGGTTTCGTTCATCGCATGAAAAGCGCGATTAACATCCTGCGTATAAATTGCCGCCGACAATCCATAGCGTACGCCGTTGGCGATAGCGATTGCTTCCTCGAGAGAGCCGGTGGGAATCACCGCTGTAACTGGTCCGAAGATTTCCTCTTGCGCGATCCGCATGTCCGGCGCCACATCCGTGAAGACGGTTGGCTCGATGAAAAAGCCGTTCGCATATTCACCTCGAGTCAAACGACTGCCGCCGCAAGCTAGTTTAGCCTTGTCCTCGCGCCTGCCAATTTCGACGTAACCGAGGATCTTTTGCAATGCTTCTTCATTGATCACTGGCCCCATCTCGGTGTTGGACCCGGCGCCGTTCCCCACCCGCAGGCTTTCCGCACGCTCAACCAGCTTGCGCGCGAATTGCTTGTACACTTTCTTGTGGACCACCAGCCTTGATGAAGCGGTGCAGCGCTGGCCCGAAGTGCCAAATGCGCCCCACACTGCACCTTCAACTGCCAGGTCGATATCCGCGTCCTCCATTACCATGATGACGTTCTTCCCGCCCATCTCGAGCGAGCAGATTGCGTTCCGTTCAGCGCAGGCGGCAGCTACCGAGCGCCCGGTCTCGGTCGAGCCGGTAAATGAAATCAAACGCAGCGACGGATGCTCCGTTATTGCCGCCCCGGCAGTTTCACCATAGCCGGTTACAAGATTAACTACGCCGGGAGGAACACCAGCTTCTTCGCAAGCCGCCACCAGATTGTACGTGGACAGCGGAGTGTCTTCGGCAGGCTTGATGACGACCGTGTTGCCGCAAACCAGTGCCGGGATCAGTTTCCAGGAAGGGATCGCCATGGGAAAGTTCCATGGCGTAATCAAGCCGCAGAGACCGACCGGCTGGCGCACGCACATGGCAAACTTGTTCGGCATCTCAGCCGGTGTGGTAAAGCCGTGAAGGCGCCGGCCTTCGCCCGCGGTGTAGTAGGTACAATCGATGGCTTCCTGCACGTCGCCGCCCGTCTCCTTTAATACCTTGCCCATTTCCCGGGTCATGTCGGCGGCGAACCGGTCTTTGTTACGAAGGAGAATCTCGCCGAGGCGGAAAAGTATTTCCGCGCGGCGAGGCGCAGGGGTCAGTCGCCAACGATTGAAAGCTTCGAGCGCGGCGCTGACTGCCGC
>JBDUCF010000302.1:0-3990 GCA_040003545.1 Pyrinomonadaceae bacterium
CTTCCCCATCAAGCTGCTGTAGTTGTCCAAGCTTTTCCTCGAGGG
Source organism: Pyrinomonadaceae bacterium (assembly GCA_040003545.1). GTDB lineage: Bacteria > Acidobacteriota > Blastocatellia > Pyrinomonadales > Pyrinomonadaceae > DASXRU01. The sequence goes on from JBDUCF010000302.1 coordinate 46, forward strand.
TCATCCGCGCGAGCACTGCATTGATTCGCTGCTCGATCCCGTTCTGCGATGAATTCGCCACCGGAGGCAATAAGGTGGAGGCAAGGAAGGCGAGAAGTATTACCAGGCAGCTTAACTTCACAGACTTCATTTAAGTTTCCTCATGCGTTGAAAAGCAAAGTGGAAAGGTTAAGGAGTACTGTCCCAAACTGAAAGTTTTTCTGTGCGGCCCGTTTAGCTGGGCTTGTATCCGTCCACAAGATGACAAGTCCCCCCTCTACTCGAGGTGACGGGGGAGAGAAACACAAATGGATGGGCTACCGGTCGCCCATCCATTGCCTGAGTCCATACCCGAAACTAGAAGCTCAATCGAAATTGAAACTCTGTGACCCGTCCGGCAAGGGCGCTTAGGGCGCGCCCGAAGTCTCCTCTATTAGTGAAATCGGTATTGCTCCGGCCGCCGGTTTGAAAGGGTGGAAGGTTAAGAATGTTGAAGGCGTTAAAGAAATTGACCCGGACTTCGAGGTTTGCCGCCTCACCGAGATGCAGGAAACTCGGCAGCCCCGTCTGTTTGACAATGCTGAGATCGACTGAACGATAGTTTGGCCCACGAAAAGAGTTGCGACCGACCCCTGCCGGCCCTCGCACTTGTGTGGTGACACAGTGTATTGGAAAATCGCTGCAATCTTCGATCACACCGAAAGCCGCACGTCCGCCATTCGGAAACACGCCATTGATGAAGTCCTGATTGCTCGGATGAGCAATCGCACCGCCGAAGTATTGGGTCGGGAAGTCGTTACCCTTGCCATCTCCATTGGCGTCGTTGGCAGCGTCAGCGGCGCGATCGAAGAAGCAGCAGCCTTGCTGCGGCGTCCAGGGGAAGCCAGAGTGGAGGTCAAGAATGCCATTGATCTGGAATCCGCCAAACGCCTTGCCTACAAAATCTGTGCGATGGCGAAAGAGCGGGATGTCCCACAGTCCCGACAGAACAAAGTTGTGACGAACATCGAAATCCGAGGGCCCACGATTCAGGCTCTGGTCGCTTGGATCGGTTTGCTGCGCTCCTCGGCCGAACGAACTGGTGTCAATGCTCTTACTCCAACGGTAAACACCCTCCATCTGGAAGCCGCTTGTGTACCGGCGCGTGACACGCAGGATCATTGAGTTATAGCTCGAGTTCACGTCGGGCAGCGGGAAGAAGATGCGGTCAAAGTTCGGATTGCCCGTCAGGCGCGGCGTGATCCGGGTGCCATTCGCAGTCGCTTCCTGGACTTCGTCTTTTTGGTTGACGCAACCTACGCAGTTGAACGAATCGCCGGGATAGTAACGGTTAAGGTCAACCGTGCGAATGAGCTTACGTCCCATGCTCCCTTGATAGCCGAGCGCGGCGATGATCTTGTGTGTGAGCTGATATTGAAAATCCAGGGAGTAACTGTAGATGTAAGAGTTGGGTAGGTCTCTCGGTGCACCGTTAATCTCCACTGGAATGTCACGCCGGATGAACCCGCCGGGCAGTGTCACCGGGCCACTGGGATTCAGAAGTCCCCCGGTTAGTGGATCTATACCACCCCGCAGGGCGGGGTTGGGTGGATAGGACAGTGGCGAGCCGGGGGCTCCGAAAGCATAGAGAATCTGTCCCGTCCCGTCCGGGTCGGTGGGCGTGCCGCAACAGAGGCCGACACCTGCTGCTGAGAACGGCGTATTGAACCGCGCGTTGTTGAAGAGATTCGTAAAGAGGCGATCATAGAAGATGCCGAACCCTCCTCGCACAACCAGCTTGTCCTCGCCGAGGATATGCTTCAGCATTCCGTCATTGAAACGCGGACTCCAAGCGAAACCGATTCGCGGCGCAAAGTTGTTCAGATCGCTGTCATAGAGTTTATCGACCGGTACAACCCGACCATTAATCACACCCTGGGAACCAAGTTCGTAGTTTGTCAATCGTCCCTGAGTTTCCGTGAGCGGCGACTGGTATTCCCATCGAAGGCCCAGGTTAATTGTCAGGTTGGGTCGGAATTTCCAGTCATCCTGCACAAAAAACCCGTATGAACTGGTGCGGAAATAGCGCTGGCTGTCAGGCGGCGCACCTGTCAAAGGATCAATATCCTGTGTGTTTTCAAAGAAGGGCGCGTCGTTGGCAAGGGAGAGTATGTTGTCGAACGAGAACTCGGGCCTGGAACGGATGCGCCGGTTACTGTTGTCCTGCTCGCGACGGATCTCGCCGCCGAACTTGAATGCCTGGTTGCCTCGCACCCAGGTCATTGTATCGCGCACCTCGAACGTATTCTGTGTCAGGACCTTGGGTAGTGCGGAATCAATGCCGTAGTTCAAACCGCCGCCGCCGGGCACGCCCAGACCCGGCCCACCAGTGAAGTTGAAGCCGTTAGTGTTCAGAGCCGGGACTGTTAAATTCGCTTCCCCGAGGCTTTTCACTTCGTCATCATGAAAGCGTGTGAAGTTGAAGCGTGCCTCATTTAGGAGCGTCGAAGAGATTGTGCGTACCCACGTCGCCGTGGCCGCCGAGTTGACGGGCTCAAATAATATGTCCTGGAAGGGACGCCCCGACCTGGAGGCGGAGAAATCGCTGAGCTTCGTTAAGTAGGTGCTGATTGCGAACTGGTCGTTGCCGCGATTGTAGTCAATGCGCCCGTTGTACTGGTTGCCTTTTGTCGTTGTGGGAAACGCTACGCGCGCGAAAGTAACGTCGGGAATTCCGTCAAAAGTTTGTGTCGCCCCGATCTTCTGACCCTGTGGACGATTGATCGAGCCAATGTCGTAGCTCAACCCGGCCTGGCCGATTATCGGTGCGCCATTGGGCGGCGCCCCGGGATTCAGGCCCTGAGTGACTACGCGCGGCACAATGCCGGGTGTGTTGTAGAGACGAGCCGCCAGACTATTCGGACGGACGCGCCTCACGTAGTCTCGAAATTCGGGAGTCTCGACGAACAGATCTTGAAAGGTTGTGCTGCTGCGGCGGATACCTTCGTAGGAGACGAAGAAGAATAACTTATTCTTGCCACTAATATAGCTGGGGCCACCTTCCCCGAAGCGCGGCAGATATATTGGACCTCCAAGGCTACCGGCAAACTTCCGTTCCCAGATATCCACCTTTTCGGGACAGCGACTGGCGGTGAATGCCGTCCCCTGGCAGATCAGATTACTCGAAGGAATCGTCGTCGGCCCACGATACTTGTTGAATGAGTTTAGCTTCGGCGAGCCGTAATTGAAGACCGCGCTGCCATGGTAATCGTTCGTTCCGTTCTGCGATACGACCTTAACCTGAGCGCCAGTGTTGCGGCCGTCTTCCGCACTGTAGCTGCTCGTGACAACCGAAACTTCTTTGACTGATTCTTGATTCGGTGTGACCACAGCCGCGCCGCCGAGACCGAGACTGTTGACGCTTACACCGTCAACCATGTAGTTGTTGCTGGAAACGCGCTGGCCGTTGGCGCTGATCTGTACCTGGTTCTCGGTTTGGAAAACCCCGGTGTTGGAGCCGCCGCCGACCTCATCAGTGCCTGGAAGGAAAGTGGCCTTATTGCCGGGTCCCCCGCGCGCCGTGTCGCCTAACACACCGGGCGCGATACGAATGAGCGAGTAAGGGTCACGGCCGACCTGCGGGAGACGCTGGATCTCCTGCGTTGTGATCGCCCCGCGCACATTGGCGTTCTCGGTTTCAAGTTGCGACGATGCTTCACTTGTGACGGTTACGCTGGCCGTCACGTCGCCAGTCTCGAGCATGACATCAACGCCCTGAGAATTTTCGGCGCCGATCGTGACACTCTCCAAAACTGATTTCTTATAGCCTGGCTTCTCAGTAGTGAGCGTGTACTTACCGGGCGGCAAACCCGAGATCCGGTAAAAACCGTCGCTACTAGATGTGGTCGTCTGGGACTTCCCCGTCTCATTACTCGCAAGCGTCACCTGGGCATCAGGAACAAGACCGCCTCCGGAATCTGTAACCGT
>JBDUCF010000303.1:0-3979 GCA_040003545.1 Pyrinomonadaceae bacterium
GTTGCGGATGGGAGGTGAAGCAAATAACAACAGCCACTCGCGAAACACCAGCGGCGCACTGTCCCAGCGCAGCGCAATCTCGGTCAGCGGAAGAGCCGCGCCAATACGCACGAAATCGCGGGTTTCCTCAAACTGGCGCAGTTCGGCCACGCCCTCAAGGCTCACCAGGTAAGGCCAGCGCCGAAATTTCAAGTTCGCTTCGACGCTCATATCGGTCGCACCCGCGATCCACTGCGTTTCCGGATGTTGCGCTGCGATGGCAAAGCATTCGTCCAACGTCGCGGGCCTTTCGAACGTCGAATCGTCAGCAGCGTAAGTCAGCGGTTGCATTCTCGGCGCAGGTAAGGACAACCGGTCGCGGAATGCGCCTGCCGGCGCGTGACCCAGCGATTGCGCTGCATCTAGAATAGGCCGGTAGCCGGTGCAGCGGCACAGATTTCCGCCCAGGGCGACGGTCTCGCACTGACCCACGCGTCCGGGCCGGTATTGCTCCGCGAACAGGCTCATGACGAAGCCCGGAGTGCAGTAGCCACACTGCGATCCGCCCGCCGCAGCCATAGCTTTCTGCGCTTCGCATAGTTTGCCGCGCTCGGACAAAGCTTCCACGGTATAGATTTCGCAACCCGCTGCCATCGGAGCCAGCATCAGGCAACTATTGACCGCGCGATAAGCGCTTCCGCCTGCTTCATCGGCCACCATCAGAACGGTGCACGCGCCGCATTCGCCTTCACCGCAACCTTCCTTCGTGCCCGTTAGATGAAGTTGCTCGCGAAGTACATCGAGCAGACGCTCAATCGGGTGAACGTTGAGCACGACCGTTTCGTCGTTGACGACGCAATGAACATCAATTTTCATTTGTCCATCACCAGCCGGAACGATTTGCCTCGCGGCGTTCGATACGCTGAAACTTTCACGAGCGCCAATTTCGTTGCTTCAATGCCCGCGCCCAGGAAACTCGGGAAGCGGTGTTAAGTGAGACCTTTCCTTTAATGTGGCTGGTCTTAGTGGCCAGCGACCGTGCTGAGACGGCCTGCTCCAATGTTTCGCGAACAAATTCAGGAATTGTTTTTCCCAGCATGCGGGCTGTTCGACCGAGCGCCGCGCGCTGCTCGGCATCGATGCGGATGGTTAGCGTTTTGTGCATGGCTTGCAGGGTAAGACAACGTAGACAAGTGGTCAACGGCGGTTTGATGGCAGCCGTTGCCATAGTGGCGCGTCATTTTTGCTTCAGCTATTGCCCGTGCCGAAAGTGAAGCATATCATGTCGAGCATGCTGGATTGGGCCAAGTGTCAACAAGTAGAACGAAGCGAGGGCAAAGTCAGCGGTGCCTGGGTTTTTCGTGGTACTCGCGTGCCTGTGCGAGCCCTGTTTGAGAACCTCGAAACCGGTGCAACGATCGACGACTTTCTGAAATGGTTTCCAGGCGTAACTCTTGAGCATGTCGTTGCAGTTCTCGCGCATGCCGAGCACAGTCTGGCCGAAGTCTAAATCACCGGAACTGCGCTTCAAAAATGCGAATCCTGTTCGACCAGAGAACTCCAGTCCCACTTCGAGATCATCTTATAGGGCATGTTATAGAAACAGCATTTGAACGCGGCTGGTCGACCCTTGAGAACGGTGCGTTGCTTGCTGTAGCCGAAGGCTCTTTCCGATCTGTTCATCACAACAGACCAAAAACTCCGTTACCAGCAGAATCTTGCTGGAAAGAAGCTCACTATTCTCGTACTCATGACGACGAGTTGGTTCCGCATCCAAAAAAGCGTTCCACAAATCCTGGAGGCAATAGACCGCGCAAGCCCCGGGGAATTCCTTGAATTTACTCCGCCGTAGTGAACCCTTCCATCATCGCTTCCGGCATCAGCGGCACGTGGTTAAAACTAACGCCCGTCGCGTTTTCGATCGCACTTAATATCGCCGGCGCGGCTCCGTCCATCGGCAGTTCGCCGATTCCCTTTGCTCCACCCGGCCCGTAAGCATATGGATGCTCTTCGAAATAAACACGAATCGGCGGGATGTCGGCGGCAGTGGGGATGATGTAATTCGTCATCTGACCATTAGCCATGCGGCCGTTTTTCCAGACGACATTTTCGAAAAGCGTAAAACCAATTGCCTGCGCTACGCCACCTTCAATCTGTCCGGCCGCCAGGACCGGATTGATTACCCGACCCACCTCCTGCACCGCAACAAAGTCGTCAACGTGAGCTTCATACGTCAACAGGTCAACTGAAACTTCGGCAACATAAACTGCCCACGCGTAAGTTCCGTAAGCGTCACCCTGATATTTTTCGTCGTCCCAGGAAACGTTCGGTGGCGGCTGATACTTACTAAATGCTTTCAAGGGGCCAAACGTGCTGGTGTATTCCCGGCAGGCATTTTGAAACTCTATCTGGCTGTAACCGTCCTTCAATAGCCCGCTTCCAATCAACGTCTGCTTTAAGCCCAACACTGCCGACTCCACCAGTTTGCCTACAACCATGCAGGTGCGCGAAGCGACGGTGGGTCCGCTATTCGGAACGTCCTTTGTATCGGGTTGTGCCACCTCAATTACGTTGCTGTCGACACCCAACGCTTCGGCAGCAATTTGAGAAAAGATAGTGTTCGTTCCCTGACCAATCTCGGTGCTGGCCGCGAGAATTCGCACCTGCCCTGCGGTGGTCGCTTCAGCCCCAACTACCGATTCCAGGTAAACCTCGCCAGAGCCTGTAAAGCCGGCGCCGTGCATGAACGACGCGAAGCCAATTCCTTTTTTGATTTGCGGTTTACTCCGGCTTCCTGCTCCTGCCTCCTGCTCCTGTCCGTTCTCGCGGGCGAAGCTTTCACGCTTTTCGTGATAACCACTCAGCTTAAACGCACGGGCCAACAACTGGTCCATGTCGACCTTTTCGCGGATTGTCTGGTTGGTCGCGGTCGTTTCACCTTCGTGGACAAAATTGCGGCGACGAAACTCGTCGGGCTGAAGGCCCAGCGTGCGGGCAACTTTGTCGAACTGCCGCTCGAGAGCAAATATGCTTTGCGGGGCGCCAAATCCTCTAAACGCTCCGTGCGGCGGAAGGTTGGTAGCCACAGCGCTCGATCGAATGCGTACGTTCGGGCAGTAATAAGGGCCAGCGGCGTGAATCGTTCCTCGCGAAAGCACGACCGGAGAAAGAGTGCAGTAAGCGCCACCGTCGACGATAAATTCGATCTCCATGGCCAGCAACTTCCCATCTTTCGATACCGCCGTCTTGTGGCGGGTGCGCGATGGATGCCGCTTGGTGGTCGCGACCATGTCTTCAGCACGGTCATATACAATTTTTACAGGTTTGCCCGCTTTCCAGGAGAGCAAGGCCGCGTGGCCGGCAATCAGCGACGGATATTCTTCCTTACCGCCAAAGCCACCGCCGGTCTCAGTCTGAACAACGCGCACCTTTTCTTCCGTGAGACCAAATAGTTTCAGCAGCGCCTTCTGCACATAGTAGGGACATTGCATTGACCCCCAAACGGTCACACCCTCGTTGCTGTTTGCAATCGCAATCACGCCGTTGTTCTCAATGTAAAGCTGCTCCTGTGCGCCGGTGTAATACTCGCCCTCGGTGATGTAGTCCGCGCTGGACCAGACATCGTCCACGTTTCCTTTCTCAACCAGAAAAGACTTGAAGACGTTGTCGTCGCCCCAAATGATTTCGGTTTTGTTGAGAGCTTCTTCCAGAGTAAATATTGCCGGCAACTCTTCGATTTCGATGCGCACATTACGGCGGGCTTCTTCAAGCAGATGTTTGTCCTGGTGAGCAAGGAGTACGACGGGCTCTTCGGGGTGATTGACCCGGCTATCGGCCAGGTAAGGCTGATCGTTTAGTATCAGCGCTACATAGTTCTCACCTGGAATATCTTTGGCGGTAACGATCGTAAATTCACTCCAGGGAATATCCCCTTCGAAATGGATCCTCGTGATACGCCCGCGCGCAACCGGACTCCGCACCGTGTTGCCATAGAGCATTT
>JBDUCF010000304.1:0-3965 GCA_040003545.1 Pyrinomonadaceae bacterium
TCGGCAACCTGGCTCCGAATAAGCTTGACGCTCTCGGAAATGGAGTTCAGCGCCAGCCATTCGTCATAGACCTGCCTGGATAGCCTGAATTGCTCTGCCAGATCGGCAAGTGAGGTCTTAACTCGCGGATCCATCACCAACGTGAGTGGTTGCCGATAGCTCTTATCGCCAATCGTCAGTACCACCGTGTACTTGCCCGGCATGGCCCAGGGCGAAGTAGGGGCCGGGGCCGTGTTGCGATAAACAGCGGCGATAGGATACTGCGGCTGTAAACCGGGAACGGGAGCGTAGTGCATGTCCCAGAGAAAGCGATGCATGCCGGGTTCGCTCGCGAGCTTCTGCGGCGGCCTCACCCAGTACGGCGGAATTGAAAGGGCCGGGTCGGGCGTCGGCAGCGGATCGGCACTCGAATAACGACGCACGAGTTGGCCGGCTTCGTCTTTGATTTCCAAAGTCACCGGAGCCGACGTGGGCGACCCAATGTAGTAATCGATCATGGCGCCATCGGGAGGATTTTCGCCGGCCGGCTCGTCCGGCGGCAGGGGCGTATCGCTGTTAGTGTTCCAGCGCACGCGCATGGCGGTTTGCGGCCGGAGAAGTAAGGCCGGCGCTGTCTGTATCGAGGCCTGCAACTGCCGCAGCGGCGTAATGTTGTCAAGAATCCAGAAGCCTCGCCCGTGCGTGGCAACGCAGAGATCGTCGTCCTTGATGATCAGATCGCGAATCGAGCTGGCGCCCATGTTAAGCCGCAGAGATTGCCAGTGATCTCCATCGTCAAAAGATACATAGGCGGCGCGCTCGGTGCCTGCGAACAATAACCCCTTTCGTTGCGGATCCTCGCGCACGACATCGGTGTTTTCATTATCCGGAATACCGTTCGTAACTTCGGTCCAGGTTGTGCCCGCGTCGCGCGTTCGATACAGGTGCGGACGAAGGTCGTCAAGTCTTAGTGTGTTCACGGCCGCGTAGGCGGTGTTCTTATCGAAGTGGCTGGCGTCGATGATCGAAATTTTCTGCCAGGGCTTGAGTTGCTGGGGCGTCACGTCGGTCCAATGCGCGCCCCCGTCTGTGGTTCGATGAATCAGGCCATCGTCAGTGCCGGCCCAAATCAAGTTTATATCCAGCGGCGACGGCGCCACCGCGTAGATCACACCTCGCTGGGTCGGCTGGGCCGTTGGTTGCGAGCGATACTTACCGATGGTTTCGGGAAGGTCAAACGTTTTTCGAGTTAGATCGGGACTTATTTGATCCCAGTTTCGCCCGCCGTCTTTCGTCTTCCACAGCGTGTTGGTCGCAAAGTAAAGGACGTGCGGATCGACCGGCGAGAAAACCACTGGCTCGGTGCGCACCGCGCGAAAATCGGCCGAGCGAAAAGGCTTCGGCATGATGTTCTGCGCTTGCGACGTGCGGCGATCGTAACGCGTCAGCTTGCCGCCGAAAACAATATCAGGGTCGAGTGGATCGGGCGCCACATACCCATATTCTTCGGCGCTGACGGGATGCCACTCGCGAAAAGTAATCTCGCCGTCGTTGCCGCGACTGGCAACACACGCTGAGCCGCTTTCCTGCTGGCCGCCACACAATCGATAGGGAAACGCGTTGTCGGCACTGACGTGATACATCTGCGCCGTGGATTGGTTGTACCAACTGCTCCATGACTTGCCGCCGTTAGCCGTAATTACCGCGCCCTGATCGCTGCCCAAAATAATCACGTCGGGGTTGTTCGGATTAATCCAAACGTTTTGATAGTCGTCGCCCCCTGGAGCGCCGCGAAATGCGTTCCATGTCTTGCCGCCATCGATCGATTTCCAGCTTACGGTGCTGGCGACAATCACAACTTCAGGATCTCCAGGACTGAATCTGGGAACTGAGAGGTCGCCACCGCCGATGCGGCCGGCTGGTCGAGTATCTTTGGTAATAATGGTCCAGCTTGCGCCCGCGTCATCAGAGCGAAAGAGGTTAACTGCGCCCGGGGACGCTACGGAGGCGATGAGGCGATTCGGCATGCTGGGCGCAATCGCCAGATTCGCCTGGATGATTCCTTCCGGCAGGCCGGCTTTCAACTGCTGCCAGGTCTTTCCGCCGTCGGTGGATTTGAATATCCCTCCGCCCGTTCCATTCCAGGCGGCGTTTTCCCAGGGGCCCTGCCGCGCTTCCCAAAGCGCAGCGTATGCGACGCTCGGGTTCGCAGGATCTATTAAGACATCGGCGCCGCCAGTGTTCTCATCTTTGTAGAGGACCTTCTCGAACGTCTTGCCTCCATCGAGAGAGCGAAAAATGCCCCGCTCTTGGTTTGGGCCATACGGGTGACCAGCCACGGCGACGAGGATGCGATCCGGATCACGCGGATCGACCGCGATCTGGGGAATCTGTTGACCGTCGCGCAACCCGAGATGAACCCAGGTCCTTCCCGCGTCATTCGATCTATAGATGCCGTCGCCTACCGAAAGATCCGGACGCTGTAAACCTTCGCCACTGCCCACATAGACAATGTTCGGATCAGACGGCGCAACTGCGATACACCCCACTGACCCAGTTGGTTGATCGTCAAATATCGGTGTCCACGTGCGACCGTAGTCGTCTGTCTTCCAAACGCCGCCGTTTACCTGGGCGATATAGAAAACATTTGCTTGTGATGGCACGCCGGCGACCGCGCGCGTCCGGCCTCCTCGAAGCGGTCCAATGGCGCGCCAGTGTAGCGGCTTGAAAAGATCGGGAGTGAACTGCTGCGCTGTTGCCGCTGTACAGCCGGCAATTATGAAAGCGAGCACAAACAGAGGGGCCAGACGTCGCGTGGGACAAAAGAAATAGTTTTCCATCATTGTGGTAATCCTCCGGGTTATGCTATGAAATCCTCTTTGTGGTGCTGTGAAACCTCTTTGTTATGCTATGACAAGGAGGTTCGAAAGAGGCAGACTATTATCCTAATCCGAAAACCGCAATCCGAAATGTCAGATCTGAAATCTGAGATCTGAAATTGAAGCGATGCCCCAGAAAGTACGCAAAGCTGTTTTTCCCGCCGCTGGTTTAGGCACCCGCTTTCTACCCGCGACCAAGGCTTCTCCCAAAGAGATGCTGCCGCTGGTTGATAAGCCCCTGATTCAGTACGTCGTGGAAGAAGCGGTGGCGTCGGGTATTGAATCTGTGATCATCGTCACCGGTCGCGGCAAGACCGCCATCGAAGATCACTTTGACGTATCCTTCGAACTGGAATCGTTGCTGCGCGATCGCGGCAGAGCTGAGGACCTCCAGGCTGTACGCGACATTTCGGATCTGGCCACGGTAAGTTATGTGCGCCAACGTGAAGCGCTGGGGCTGGGTCACGCCATTTTGCAGGCTCGTGATCTGGTCGGCAATGAGCCTTTTGCCGTCATGCTCAGCGATGACATCATCGACGCTGAAGAACCGGCGCTGAAACAACTGATCAAAGTGTACGAAAAATATAATGCGCCGGTGGTCGGCACGATGCAGATCGCGGGAAAGGCAATCTCGCGCTTTGGCGTTCTTGACGTGGACGAAGTTAGTGAAGGTGTTTACAAGATCAAGGACATGGTTGAGAAACCACCCCTCGCCGAGGCGCCTTCGGATCTTGCGATAATCGGCCGCTACGTTCTGACGCCTGACATTTTTGCTGAGATCGAGCACACGGCGCCGGGGGCCATCGGCGAGATTCAGATTACCGACGCCATGCGCTCCCTGCTGAAGAAGAGACCGTTTTACGCAGTTCGCTTTGAAGGGACAAGACACGACGCCGGCGATAAACTCGGTTTCCTGATCGCTACCGTGGAGTTTGCCTTGAAGCGACCGGACCTGGCGCCTGAATTCAGGGATTACCTGCGCTCATTAAAGCTGGAATAGAATGCAAAAGAAGATCAAAGGAACAACTTCGCTGTGACTTCTGAAGCACAAGACTTCAAGGGACGCACCGCTATCGTTACCGGCGCTACCCGCGGGATCGGGCGCGC
>JBDUCF010000305.1:0-3956 GCA_040003545.1 Pyrinomonadaceae bacterium
CCAGACTATCTGCAATTGCAATGATCGCGATGCTTGCGGTTGGCGCTTTCGCACAATCGCAAGCAACTACCGGAAACATCGAAGGTCGGGTGCTGGATCCAAACGGCGCTGCAGTGCCGAACGCCACGGTCACCGCGACAAACCAAAACACCGGTCTGGAAAGGAGCGCCAACACGGACAGCGATGGAAACTTCCGCGTGGTCCTGCTGCCGCCGGGGTCGTATACAGTGAGCGCCAGCGGGCAGGGTTTCGCGCAAGCCGAAGTGAAGGACATTGTGGTCACGGTCGGCAGCAAGACTCCGCTGGACATCGGATTGAGCGTCGGCGGAGCGACCGGCCGCGTCACCGTAACTGCCGAGGCACCGGTAGTTGAAACCAGCCGTACTTCTGTTTCGACGACAGTAAACCAGAAGGCAATCGAAAACCTTCCCATCAACGGTCGCAACTATCAGGACTTCGCAACGCTAACCCCAGGCGTCGTGACTGATCGCACGCGTGGTGGTGACATCTCTGTCGGTGGTCAGAAAGGAACGCTTAACAACCTGCAGGTTGACGGCGTTGATAACAACAACACTTTTTTTGGACAGGCATTTGGGCGCGGTGGTGTGCGGCCACCTTACCAATTCTCCGAAGAGTCGGTGCAGGAGTTTCAGGTCAACCAGAACGGCTTTTCCGCTGAGTTTGGCCGTTCCGGTGGCGCCGTCATCAACGTGGTCACAAAGTCGGGAACAAATCAGTTTCACGGCGGCGCCTTCGAATACTTTCGCGACGAATCTCTCAACGCGAACACGGCTGATTTGAAAGCGCTGCAGGCCCGCCAGGGGAGGCCGAATCGTCGCCCGAAGCAACAAATTAACCAGTTCGGCGGGCGCATCGGCGGGCCGATAAAGAAGGATCGGGCCTTCTTCTTCTTTACGTACGACGGTCAACGACAAACTTTGCCTAACGTTCTGGACGTGCCAAACATTCAGTTACAGCCGGCAGCGACACAGGCTCTGCTCCTTCCTAAACTGAACGCCTATTCTATTGGACGAAAGCAGGATGTGTTTCTCGGCAAGACCGACATCGCAATCAATAAGAACAACCAGTTAAGTCTGCGCTTCAATCAGCAGAATTTTACCGGACGTAACAATGAGAACAGTGGCGGCTTGAGCGCGGAAGAGCATTCAGGTGACAGCATCGTTCACAGCACGACCTTCTCGGGAACGCTCGCTTCAACTCTCTCTTCGACGCTGGTTAACGAATTTCGTTTTCAGCTCGGCCGCGACCAGGAACCAGGCAACGCTAATAGCTCTGATCCTGAAGCCGTGATCAATACTGGGGGAGGGAACCTTAATATCGGGCGGAATAACTTCAGCCCCCGCGAAACTACCATCAAGCGCGTCCAGTTCGTTGATAACTTGTCTTTTTTGTCCGGGCATCACAATTATAAGGTTGGCGTTGATTTCAACTTCGACAGGATCTTCAATTTCTTTCCCGGCCTGTTCAGTGGCTCATATACGTTCAGCGGGAACGCGCCGGGCTTTGGGTTCGCTTCTTTCGCCAACAATTTCAACACCGCTCTTCCGCCGACCGCTACTTCCTACTCCCAGAGCTTCCCGGGTGCCGGCACGAGCGGCCCCACGACGCACCCGGATAGCACCGATTACGCTGCTTTCGCACAGGATGATTGGCGTGTCACGCCAAAGCTTACGCTGAACCTCGGCGTACGCTACGACTATCAGAAATTGGCTTGCCCACCAGTGCAAAATCCCGATCCGCTGCTCTTGAGCAACGGCCTGGACACCAGCCGCTGTCCGAAAGATGGCAACAATTTCGCGCCCCGCGCCGGCTTTAGTTATGCCTTCGATAACAAGACGGTGGTGCGCGGCGGCTATGGCATCTTCTATGGGCGAACCACCGCCATTGATCTTGGCACAGCCCACTCCAACAACGGCATCAACGTCATTAACGTGACGCTGAACTCCGCACAAATAATTGCGGCTGGTCTGCGATTTCCTAATATCCTGAGCGGCGTTCCGGCGGTCGCGCCCAAAAACCTTTACCTGTTCGCCGATAACTTCAGGCAGCCTTACGTGCAGCAGGCTCGCCTGGGCGTCGAGCGCGAGTTGTTACCGAACCTCAGCCTGTCGGCTACCTACCTATTCTTTAGAGGAGTGCATCTGACACGCACGCGCGACATAAATCTGGGGCTGCCGGTACCGACTTCGTTCCTCGCTTCTGATGGACAGACGTACACGTTTTTACGCTTTCCGGCGACACGACCGATAACTCGCACAACGGGCATCACGTACAATCGCATCAATCTGTTCGAGAGCTCCGCTAGCTCTCGCTATGACGGGCTGGCGATACAGGCAACGCAGCGCTTCTCGCGTGGGCTGCAGTTCATCGCCGCTTACACCTTCTCGAAAGCGAAGGACAACAAACCTGACCAGACGGCCGTTGTCGTTGGCGCCGACGATTCAAAGATTATCGAGAACCAGCTCGATGCTCGGGCCGATTATGCCGCGGCCGACACTGATCTGCGTCACCGTTTCGTCTTCAGCCCGGTTTATGAAATCGGGCGAGTCAAAAATGAGAACGCTTTTGCCCGCGCTTTTCTCAGTGATTGGACATTCTCCGGAATCGCCCAGCTTCAGTCAGGCTTCGCTTACTCTCAAGCAGTAGCCAACGACCCAAACCGCGATGGAAATCGGGCGACCGACCGGCTGCCGGGAACCAGGCGAAACGGTTTCTATACTCCAGCAACTTACCAATTTGATGCGCGCATCACTCGTACCATTCGCACCAGCGAGACCACAAGGATTCGGCTGATCCTTGAGGGCTTCAACATCTTCAACCGGGCCAATGTGCTCACTCTCAACAACACCATCTTCAACTTTAACGCGACTCCGCCTGCGGGCACGCCGCCGCTAACGGCCCCCACCGGGGCCAGCACTTTCGGCACGCCACGCAGCTTCCTGACTCAGCGGCAGGTACAGGTTGCGATCAAATTCGACTTCTAGGCCACGGGCCGGGCGGAAGGTGCGAAGCTTTCGCTACTATTCACGATTACGACGGAGGATTGTTTAGATGAAAAAAGTATTTTGGGTTTTCGGGCTGGTTAGCGCGTTCGCGCTGGTCGCCTTGGCTTCGAGCGCAGTCAAGCCTGCAAACTTCGCGGGCACATGGAATCTGAACAAGGAGAAGAGCCAGGGTCTGGACCAGCGCATGCAAAACGCGAGCGTGACCTGGACGATCACGCAGGACGACAAGCAGATTTCCATCGATTCGAAACTTACCGCAGCTCCCCCTGCGGCTGGTGCACCGGCGACGGGTGGTCCGGGCGGCGGTGGGGGTGCCGGCCGGGGAATGGGCGGCCCACGCGTTTACACTCTGGACGGCAAAGAAATGACCACTGAGGCGGGCGGGCAAATGGGAGGAAGCAATACTACAAAATCCTCCTGGGCAAACGATGGCAAAATCCTCGAGCTGTCATCTGCGCGTACCGGAAGCTTCAATGGCAACGACTTCAAGGCGACCACGTCGGACAAGATGGTACTTTCCGCCGACGGTAAGGTGCTAACCGTTACTCGTCACAGCGAAAGCCCGCGCGGCACTCAGGACTCGACGCTGGTCTTCAACAAGCAGTAACGGAGTAAAAGTTTGGAGCGGTGGCAAGCCAGAGCGCCACACCACTCTGGATTCGAACCAGCCAGATCAGACGAGCGGCGACGGCGCAATTCAGGGCGCCGCCGCCGCTTCGTTTTGTTTGGTGTCGCGCTGCCGCATGCAGATGCAGCGCTCGACTACTATCTGCTACGGCTGGTTCTCTAAGGCGGGCCGAAGCGCAAGCGATATTCGACCGAGTTAACGAAGCCATTAACCATCGTGCGGAAGTCGCCCGGATGCGTGCTCAGATGAGTGACCCAGCTATTAAACCCGCCTGTATCCGGCGTGCGCCTTAGGTAGCCGTA
>JBDUCF010000306.1:0-3922 GCA_040003545.1 Pyrinomonadaceae bacterium
GTCGCGCTTCGCTTGCCACCGCACTCCAAATTTTTTCATTCTCGCGCCCAGCCTTTGGCGCGCTCCACCGCCCTGAGCCACTGCGTACACAAGCGCGAACGCTCAGTTTCACTCATGCGCGGCTCGTAACGTTCTGCGACTTTCCACGTCGCCGCAATCTCCTCTTTATTTTTCCAGAATCCAACCGCGAGCCCGGCCAGATAGGCGGCGCCGCACGAAGTCGTCTCCGTTATCAAGGGCACTTCGAGGGGCACGTCCAGAATGTCTGATTGAAACTGCATCAGGAAACGATTGCCAACCGCGCCGCCGTCAACGCGTAGCTCCTGCAAACGAGTGCCGGCATCCTGCTCCATAGCGGCGACAACATCGCGCGTTTGGTAGCACATGCTTTCCAGCGCGGCGCGCGCCAGGTGCGCGCCGGTTGTGCCGCGGGTGATTCCCACAATCGCCCCGCGCGCGTACGGATCCCAGTGCGGCGCGCCCAATCCGGCCAGCGCCGGCACGAAGTAAACGCCCTCGTTGGATTCAAGCGACTGGGCCAATGCTTCAGTTTCCGTGGCGGTATCGATTATCCCCAGACCGTCACGCAGCCACTGCACTGCCGCGCCGGTTATGAAAACTGCGCCTTCCAAAGCGTAGACGACCGGCTCATCAGCTATACGCCAGGCAATGGTCGTCAACAGTCCGGCGTTGCTTCGCACGGCGCGATGCCCTGTGTTCATCAGTACGAAAGATCCGGTGCCGTAGGTGTTCTTCGCCAGGCCTTCTGCGAAGCATGCCTGGCCAAACAACGCCGCTTGCTGGTCACCGGCGATTCCGGCGATGGGAACACTCTGGCCGAAGAAAGCAGCCGGGTCGGTGTGTTCGTAAACGATTGACGAAGGCTTCACGGAAGGAAGGAGTTCTGCCGGCACATCAAGACTACGCAGCAGCTCTTCGTCCCAGCGCAGCTCATGAAGGTTGAATAGCAACGTGCGCGAGGCATTCGAATAGTCAGTGACGTGCGCCCGACCGCCGGTTAGTTTCCATACCAGCCACGAGTCGATCGTCCCAAAAGCGATTTCGCCGAGTTCAGATCGACGGCGCAGGTTAGCGTCATGGTCCAGAAGCCATTTGATCTTCGTTCCGGAAAAGTATGGATCGATGACCAAACCTGTCTTGTCGCGGAAAGTTTCCTCCAACCCTTCGGCCTTCAACTGGTCGCAGATTCCTGCGGTGCGCCGATCTTGCCACACGATTGCATTGCCAACGGGTTGGCCGGTCGCTCGATCCCATAACACGGTCGACTCGCGCTGGTTGGTGATTCCGATCGCTTTGATTTCGCGGGCTTCAATCGTTGAATTGGTCAAAGCCTCAGCCACGAGCGCGATGCTGACGCGCCAGATTTCTTCCGCGTCGTGCTCGACCCAACCGGGTTGCGGATAATACTGGGCGAACTCCGAATACGCTCGGGCACAAACGTTTGCTTCATGGTCCAGGATCAGAACTTTCGTGCCCGTGGTGCCCTGATCGATCGCCAGGATGTAGCCTTCACTCATTATTTGTCGGGCCTCGCTTGGTTTGATTGCTATACTATCAGTATCACCAGCAGCATCGCCGAATTGCAATGCATATCACAGAAATAGTTGGCGGGCAGGATGGCCCTTCAGCGCAGATTAAGGCGCACGCGCTTGAGCTCGGCTTCCATAAAGTTGGCGTCGTCCGCGCCGAGCCGTTGTCAGCGGAACGCGAGCGACTGGAGGAGTGGCTGCGCCGTGATTACCATGGCGAGATGGCCTGGATGGGTCGAGATCCGGAACAACGCGCGGACCCGCGTAAACTGTTTTCCGATGCGCGCTCAGTCATCGTTGCGGTGCTGAACTACTACACGCCGTCGCAGCACGAGGATAATCCGGCCACCGGGAAAGTTTCCCGCTATGCCTGGGGCGATGACTATCACGAAGTGGTTGGCGAAAAGCTGCGCACCCTGTTGCAGTGGATCAAGCTGCAGTGGCCGGAAGCGGAGGGCAAGGTTTGCGTCGACATTCAGCCCATGATGGACAAGGCCTGGGCCGTGCGCGCTGGTCTTGGTTGGATCGGCAAGCACACCAATCTGATCACTCGCGAATATGGCTCGTGGATATTTATCGGCGAGTTGGTTTTGAATCTTGAGCTCAAATACGACGAGGAACTGGTTGATGATCATTGCGGCGAGTGCACGCTTTGCATCGAAGCTTGTCCGACCGATGCGATTGTGGAGCCTTACCTGGTTGATGCAAACAAATGCATTTCGCACGCGACTATTGAATCGCGCGCTCCGGAACTATCGCTGGACGTAGCTCGCAACCTTGAAGGTTGGTTCTATGGTTGCGACATTTGCCAGGACGTTTGTCCCTGGAACCGCTTTGCTCAAACCAGCGGCGAAGCTCGTTTTGCGCCGGGCGCAGACAACGTGAACGCCAACCTCATTGATATTCTGGAGTTGACTCCGGAAGCTTACGCGACGCGCTTTCGCCATAGTGCGATGAAACGAGCCAAGCTTGCCGGCCTGCAGCGCAATGCGCGGGCAGTGTTGGGGCGTTCTTGAAGCATGCAGGCAGATGTCCCGATTTGTTGCGGAGCGCTTCTGGGATTCCCCGGCGTCCCGCGCGTGAAATGGGGAAAGGCTGGCGCAAATGCGACATTCCCGGAAAGCTACCCTCGATGGGCTAGGCTCCTTGCAATGGCATTGCGTTTGAGTGCGTAAAACCTGTTCGGGCAAACCAGTGTGTCATTTGACTCATCAAACAATCGCTGACAGAGAGCTGCAATTAGCGGCAACGGAATTATTAATAGTCAGCGTTCTCTCCCTCGGTGAGTTTGAAAGTAGCTTTTCGGAGCTGGTAATTCACGGGGAGAGGGAAGCCATTCTTTAGCAAGTGAGCGGCGATCCTTCTTAATGAAAGATGGCCGTTTTGATTTTGAGAATTAATTTTTGCGAGGCGCATGGGCGCCACTGGTAATCACGAGACTTCCGGGAGGACAGAAAAATGATCAGAAAAAATTATCGAAGCATAAGAGCTTCGTTTGTGTGGCTGATGGCCATCGCCATCTTTGCGATGCCAGTGTCAGGGCTGGCGCAAACAAAGATCGTTCTTCACAGCAACAAGTACAAACCCAGTGAAGACGTTCAAGTTGGGCGCCAGGCAGCTGCGGAAGTAGAACAGCAGATGCCAATACTGCGCGACGCTGACGCAACGAACACCGTTTCCCGAGTTGGGCAACGGCTGGTGAGTGCGATTCCGCCAGAGTTTCAGCATCCCGAGTTTCAATACTATTTCAAAATCGTGAATGCCAGTGACATCAACGCTTTCGCCCTGCCGGGTGGTCCAATGTACGTAAACCGCGGCATGATCGAGGCCGCACGAACCGAAGGCGAGATGGCCGGCGTCATGGCCCATGAGTTGAGTCACGTGGCTCTTCGTCACGGCACGGCCCAGGCGACGAAAGCTCAAAAGTATGGTTTGCTGGCGGGAATTCTGGGGATAGGCGGACAAATTCTCGGTGGTCCCGCCGGTGCGGCTGCGCAAGTCGCAGGGCAGGGCGTAGGCGTTTACTTCCTGAAGTTCAGCCGCGAATATGAAACCGAAGCGGACATTCTGGGCTCGCAGATTATGGCCCGCGCCGGCTATGACCCGCATGATCTGGCCAACATGTTCAAAACGATCGAACAGCAAAGCGGCGGCGGTGGCGGCGGGTTCATGAGCGACCATCCGAGTCCGGCAAATCGCTATGCGCGCATCAATCAGGAAGCTCAATACCTGCGCATCGAGAATCCCGTTCGCGATACGCGTGATTTCAGCCGGTTGCAGGCGCGACTGCGCGGCATGCAGCGAGCACCGTCAATGCAGGAGATTGCCCGGAGTGGTCAGCGCTATCCGACAGGTGAAACCACCGGCAACAA
>JBDUCF010000307.1:0-3900 GCA_040003545.1 Pyrinomonadaceae bacterium
CGCAGCCATCGCCGCGATGTACGTGCCGGGCGACGGTCGCGTAACTCGCCGCTCGGTTCTCGCCGAGGATCTGCAGGGCGAGCACCGGGCCGGGTCGCTTTTCAATTCGGGGCTGCCAATCGCTTATTCAGTCTTTGGCTGCGACCTACACGGCAATCTGCAAAACAACGTCATTCTTCAGGACAACGCGCTGACAGCGCTGATCACTGAAGTGGTGCGCTAATCGACTTGATAGGTGGCAACGCTGGTGGGGGTCTCAAAGCAACGGACCTTGTAGATCTGCACCCGGTCATCATTAACTCGAGACGAAACGCGTTCGAGAACGTACTTTGCGAGGTTCTCGGCAGAGGGTTGAAGCTCATCAAACGGCGATAGCTCGTTGATGTTGCGATGGTCCAGGTAGGTTACTACTTCGTCGGCGGCGGATTTCAGTTCCACAAAATCAACCAGCAACCCTATGTTGTCCAGCTCGCGGCCCCGCGCGTAGATCTCCACGCGGTAGTTATGGCCGTGCAGGTTTTCGCACTTTCCTTTGTAGCCGCGCAGTTGATGCGCGCTGGAAAAGTTGCGCTCGATCATTACTTCGAATTGTCCCGGCATAATTGTTAGTACAAAGTCTAGAGTTCAAAGTCCAAAGTCGCAAGTTGAAGATCAGGGCTTCAGATACCGGCCAATTGTGCGGAGGCCCTTACTTCAAATACGCGGGCCAAGTCATCAATCTCCGACGTAATGCGGCATGGCGGCAGGCTCTGCAGAAACATTTGCCCGTACATTTTCGTGCGGAGGCGCGGATCGAGAACCGCCAGCACGCCCGTATCGGTCGTACTGCGAATCAAACGCCCGAGTCCCTGCTTCAGGGTGATGATCGCCTGCGGCACGCTGTATTCGTAAAAGCTCGAGCCGCCATGATCCTCGATGTAACGTTGTCGCGCGGCCACTACCGGATCAGTGGGCACGGCGAAGGGTAGTTTGTCGATAATCACGCATGATAGTTGTTCGCCACGGACATCGACACCCTGCCAGAAACTTGAGGTCGCAAACAACACCGCGTTGGCTGTCTCGCGAAACTTTCGCAGCAGCGCGCCTTTCGAGGCACTCCCCTGCAGGAAGCATTGGTAGTCCAATTCCGGCATGGCGCGCTCATAAAGCGCGTTCATCCCGGCGAAGCTGGTAGACAGCACGAAGGCGCGGCCCGCGGTCGCGTTAATGATCTTCACTACTTCCGCCGCGGCTGCGTCAGCCCATTCTGGCGAACGCGGGTCTGGCATGCGCGCCGGCAAATAGAGCACGGCCTGGCTTTCGTAATCGAAGATTGACTCCGCAATCAGATCGGAAGCATCAGGCACTCCCAGTCGCCCGCGAATGAAATTGAAGTTGCCGGCGCTGGAAAGAGTTGCGGAAGTCAGCACCACGGTCGGCACTACGTCGAACAATTTGTCCTGTAGTAAACCGGAAACATCTATCGGCGATGCGCGTAAGAAAACTCCGCGACCGCGCCGTTCCAGCCAATAAACGAATTTCTTATCGCCCCCGGTGACAATAAAGGTTAGGTCGAAACGAGCCTGCCGAATGCGCCGCACGAGATTTTCAACTTCAGCCGGCGGGGCGTTAAGCGCGTCAAGGGCTGTTTCCATGCGCTCGAGCGACCCATCCAGCGCCAGGTACGCGTCGCCGAGCCGCGTTGACGACAATCCACCTTCCGTATTCCTGACCGCGAAGGTATCCGGCGTCAGCGCGAATCGTCCCTCTTCACCACGGCCTTCGCGAAATCCCATCCAGAAGGTATCGGCAAAGCGGGTCACGCGCGCGGCGGTCTTCGTCAGCTCGCGCGCGGCTTCGGCTTTTTCAATCTGCAGGAAGCCGGCGTCGCGCAGCAGATCGTCTATCTGGTAGTTGGAGATCTGCGTGCCGAAATAGTCGGACGCCACATCTTCGATCATGTGCGCTTCGTCGAGGATCACGGCGGTGTAGTCGGGCAGCACCTGGCCGTACATGCCATTGCGCAAGGCCAGGTCCGCAAAGAACAGATGATGGTTGACGACGACGATGTCCGCGTCCACTGCCCGGCGGCGCATACGGGTGATGAAGCAAGGCTCAAAATCGGGACACTTCTGACCCAGACACGTTTCCGCGCGCGCATCAATGTGCCGCCAGAACCGAAGGTTCTCGGGCAACGTCGCCAGTTCCGCGCGATCGCCTGTCTCGGTGTGCCGCACCCAACGCGAAACTTCTTCGAAGTGATCGATCTCCTCGAAGCCATCCAGAATCGGCATGCCCTCGGCCCGGGCAATTCGGTCCAGACAGGCGTAGTTGCTTCGGCCCTTCATGCATGCTGCCGTAAATGGTTTCGGCAGCACGCTCTGGAGAAACGGGATGTCTTTCTCCATTAACTGCTCTTGCAAGTTCTTTGTGCCCGTGGATATGACTACGCGTCCGCGGCCGGCCAGTGCAGAGGCCACGGCTGGAACCAGGTAGGCGAGTGTTTTGCCGGTGCCGGTGCCGGCTTCGACAATGAGGTGATGCTTTCCTTCGAAGGCGCGCAGCACCGCCTGGGCCATTTCGATCTGCCCGGGGCGATATTCGTATTCAGGATGGGCCTGGGCGATTAGGCCATCGCGGCCGAAGATTTGTTGCATGTGATCCGTTGATCAAACGATAAAACTAGTCCGCGAAATGCTGGCGCGGGTTGGTGGCTAGATGTGCATCAATCGCCGCCATGAAATTCGCGCCAAATTCCTCCAGCTTCCGCTCGCCCACGCCATTGATACGGGCGAACTCCTGTCTGTGTACTGGATAGTATCGCGCCATCTGCCGTAAAGCGACATCGGAAAAGACGATGTATGGAGGGACACCTCGTTCGTCAGCAAGTGTTTTGCGGAGCCGGCGCAACCGATCGAACAGCGCTTCGTCACAAACGATCTCGCCGGCGGGGCGCTTACCTGGTCTGGTTGTGCTCAACGGCGCCTTTGGCCTGGCTAGAGGTTTGGTCAGCAACAACGATTGGCGTCGCTTGAGCGCGGTCTGCCCTTCGTCAGTCAGTTGCAGCACATTGAATTTTTCAGCCATTTGCCGCAGGTAACCGAGCCGGACCAGTTCGCGGCCAATCACCTTCCATTCGTCGCGGCTGCGGTCCTTGCCGATGCCATAGGTAGAAACGGTTTGGTGGTGCCACTTCAGTACATTCTCCGTCTCGGCCCCGGTAAGCACTTCGACAATTTGATTGACGCCGAAATCGAACCCGCTCTTTTCTCGAATGCGAAACACGCAGGATAAAAACTTTTGCGCGTCCAGGGTGCCGTCATAGGTCTCGCGGGGAAAAAGGCAGTTGTCGCAGCCACCGCAGTTAGGCTCACGAAAATTCTCGCCAAAGTACCGCAAGAGCACTGCCCGGCGGCACTCGCTGCTTTCGGCGTAGTGCACCATCTGCTGCAGTTGGTCGCGGGCTATTTGCCGTTCACGAGCGCTGATCTTTTCGTCGATGAACTGAGAATACTTGACCGCGTCGCCCGCGCTAAAGAACAGGAGGCATTCGCTGGGCAACCCATCGCGCCCCGCGCGTCCCGTCTCCTGATAATAACCTTCGATGTTTTTAGGC
The DNA here is from genome assembly GCA_040003545.1 of Pyrinomonadaceae bacterium. Lineage (GTDB taxonomy): Bacteria > Acidobacteriota > Blastocatellia > Pyrinomonadales > Pyrinomonadaceae > DASXRU01. The sequence continues at coordinate 3,596 of JBDUCF010000307.1, forward strand.
AGATCGTAATGAACCACGAAGCGAACGTTCGGTTTGTTGATGCCCATGCCGAACGCAATGGTCGCGCACACTACCCGCACCTCGTCACGCAGAAAAAGTTCCTGGTTCAGGGTCCGTTCTTTAGCCTCGAGACCGGCGTGATATGGTCGCGCCGGAACATCGTTTTCGTTCAGAAATGCCGCCACCCTCTCCGCGCTCCGGCGGCTTTGGCAATAGACGATGCCGCTATCGTTGGGCCTGCCGCGAACGAATTCAAATAGTTGGTTGCGCGGCTTGCTCTTCGCCAGCACGCGATAGCTGAGATT
>JBDUCF010000043.1:0-13159 GCA_040003545.1 Pyrinomonadaceae bacterium
ATTGATCAAAGCCTGGTTAGATTTGTCGCTGGTCGCAGCAACCGACTACTTTCCGCAGCGAACGACAGCTTCGAGTTTGCAGGAGATTCCCCTGAGCGGTGCGCGTAGTTCCGAAGGATCCATGGTGGCAAAGAAGAAAAAAGAAAAGGGTCAGAGCTCTCCCGAGATCCTGATCATCACCGGCCTGAGTGGGTCGGGGATGTCATCAGCCACGAATGCTTTTGAAGACCTCGGCTATTTCTGTGTGGATAATTTGCCGATCACTCTTCTGCCGACCTTTGCCCGGCTCGTGCAGGCCGCAGAAGACGAGAAAGGCCGAATCGAGCGCGCTGCTCTCGTAATTGATATACGTGAAGGTGAGTTCCTCCCCGACTTTGAAAAACAGTTGCGGGCGCTGCGGGAAAAAGGTTTGGCAGTGCTGGTGCTGTTCTTCGAAGCTTCGGACGACGTGCTGGCGCGTCGCTTTAGCGAAACGCGCCGCCCTCATCCTGCCGACACTGGCGCCGGCCTTTCAGAGGCAATTCGAACCGAGCGCACGGCCATGAAAGATATTCGCGCCTTGGCCGACCACATTGTGGATACTTCCGAACACACGGTACACAGCCTGAGAAGTTTTCTGGTGGAGCGGTTCAGCCCCACGCTCGAGGGCGCGCCGATGCGAGTGCAGGTGCTGAGCTTTGGGCATAAATTCGGCAGCCCGGGTGGAATGGAACTGGTTTTCGATGTCCGGCATTTGGCCAACCCATTTTTTGTAGATGGCCTGCGCGAGCTGGCCGGAAGCGATCGAAGAGTTATCAAGTATCTGAAGTCGCAACCGGATGTGGAAGAGACTCTGCGGCGTTTCACCGATCTGCTTGGATACCTGCTGCCACTTTACAAGCGGGAAGGGAAGTCTTATGTGACAGTCGGTATTGGCTGCACCGGTGGCCGGCACCGGTCTGTCATGATTGCCAACGAACTTGCAGGCCGCTTGCGTCGGGCTGGCTTCGACGCGCAGGCTGCGCATCGCGACGTGCGGAAATTCAAGAGAAAAAAACCTGAGGGAAGAGCAAAGACAGCACAAAAAGTGCGGCAGGTCTGATTTCCTCGCGCCTAATTTATTGTCTGAGAACAAGTCAATGTCAAAAACTCCTGAACAAGCGACCGGGTCGGGAAGCTCTTCGCAAAAAGTTGCGGGCGTGATCGTCACGCACGGTCATCTGGCCGGCGAACTATTGGCGGCTGCGGAAATGATTGTAGGACCCATTTCGCATATAACCGCCGTGTCAATAGGCTGGCACGACGACGTTGATTCGGCGCGCGACGAGATTGAGCGTGCCATGGCTCGAGTTTCCCAGGGCTGCGGTGTCTTGATCCTGACAGACATGTTCGGCGGCACACCCACCAACATCGCATCCATGTTCCTCAATGAAAATGAAGTGGAAGTTGCCAGTGGCGTTAATCTGCCCATGGTGATCAAGCTTGCCAGCCAACCTGAGCGGGAACCTCTCGCGGAAATCGCTCGTGCCGTCCGCGACCAGGGCAAAGAGAGCATCTACCTTGCCGGTGAAATCCTCGGCGGCAAAAGCGGAACTCCGTGATCGAAAAGCGATTGACAGTTAAGAACCGCCTGGGCTTGCACGCGCGCGCGGCCGCGCGACTGGTGCATACGGCCAATCAGTTTCAAAGCGTTCTGAGGTTGGAACGAGTTGACGACAAGGCGACCGCTGATGCCAAGTCGATACTCAGTGTCCTGATGCTTGCGGCATCCCGGGGCACGGAACTGAGTGCACAAGCCGAAGGTTTGGACGAAGCGGAAGCAATAGACGCGCTGGCGCAACTCTTTAGCAATGGCTTTGGAGAATTAGAGAAGTGAGCGGCCGGTTAAAACGTGATCTGAGGGAAGAGCACTGGCACGGGCTGGGCGTATCGGAAGGCTATGTTCTGGGACGGGTGCTGCGGATCGATAACAGCTCCAGTCACATCTATCATGCATTTCTGGACGAGGAAGAGGCCAAGCGAGAGGTCGATCGATTTCACCAGGCGCTCCGGGCGGCGGGCCAGCAACTCGTGGCAATCAAGGAAAAAGCTGAGAAGGAGATCGGATCGGAACACGCATATATCTTCGATGCGCACCTGTTGATGCTGGAGGATCGAGGGCTTCGTGAGCAGGTGGAGAATTACATCCTGCGAGAAAAAGCGAATGCGGAATGGGCCCTCAGAGTGGTGGCCGACGATCTCCTCGCGGTCTATTCCAGTATCAAGGACGATTACCTGCGCGCGCGTGGATCGGACATTGAGGATGTTACCCAACGTATCCTGTCCGCTCTTACGGGGAGCAAACCTCAACACGCCAATCTGACCAGAGACGCAGTCGTTGTGTCGGCGGACCTTTCACCGTCAGCCGTAGCCGAGCTCGATTTACAACATGCTCGGGCCATCACGACGGACGCCGGTGGATGGACCTCGCATACCGCGATCATTGCCCGCGGTTTGGGGATTCCAGCTGTAGTGGGATTGCGCGATCTCTATCGGCGCACGCGCACCGGCGACAGAATCATCGTCAATTCCTACGAGGGCGAAGTCGTGTTGCATCCCTCGGCAGCGACGGTTGAAACTTATCAGCGGGAGTCTGCGGCGCGGCAGATTCCTCCTCGATCTTCCGGCGTAGGGCGGGGGCCGGAACCTCTCCGAACGATTGATGGCGTCGACGTCACCTTGCGGGCGAATGTCGAGCTGCCGGCGGAGTTTGAAGGGGTGCGCACGTTTGGCGCGCGAGGCATCGGGTTATATCGCTCGGAATTCCTGCTGTCGCAAGAGGGCGTGCTGCTTTCGGAAGACGAACAATACCGCGCCTACATGGAAGTCGCTACGTTGGCCGCCGGCGATGGGGCCACCATCAGGCTTTTCGATCTCGGCGGGGAAAAGATTCACGCCGGATTTGGGAGCGAGCGCAATCCCGCGCTGGGCTTGCGCGCGATCAGGTTTGGATTGCGCAACGAAGACGTTCTAAGAACGCAGGTGCGGGCCATCCTGCGAGCCGCAGCAAATGGCCGTTTGGATATAGTGCTACCGATGGTTTCCGATCTCTCGGACGTGCGCCGCGCGCGCACAGTGATTGATGACGAGCGGTCGCGTCTATCCGCTGAAGGCAAGGAGATCGGCGCCATCAGAATTGGGGCCATGATCGAAGTGCCGTCGGCAGTTGTCCTGGCCGGATCAATAGCTAAGGAAGTTGACTTCTTCAGCCTCGGCACCAACGATCTTGTTCAGTATATGCTCGCAGTCGATCGCGGGAACGATGAAGTGTCGGATTGGTTCCGATCGCTTCATCCGGCAGTCCTGCAGAGTGTCGTCAGAGTGCATGAGGCCGCTGCCCAGGCGTCAATCCCCACCGTCGTTTGTGGCGAGATGGCCTCCACTCCCGCGTATGCAGTCGTGCTTATCGGCCTGGGTGCGACGGACCTAAGCATGACCCCCGCGGCAATTCCGCGAGTCGCCCGAGCCCTTGGCGGGGTCAAATTCGCGGATGCGAAGGCAATTGCTTCGACTTGTCTTGGCTGTGCCACTGCAGATGAAGTCGAGCAAACGGTAAGGGAGCAGTTCCTTGAACACTGGCCCCAGCTCTTCTCACCCAACTCCCTGCCGGCCCCAAAATCAGCCTCTTTTTCGCCCCAACCATAGCGGGAGATAGCCCGATAACGCCCAAACGATGGATACCCTGACGCTTGGCTGGCGGCATCGCTCACCGAACGGGAGGTAGTCATGCCGGGGCATGCCACTCACATAGACATCATCCTGCGTATAGTTTTGCGCCGTAGCTGTTGCTCCCGCCTCTGTGGCACCATATTGGCAGCGCGCGGTGACTGCGGAAGAGCTAAGACTCAATCGAGAGTCTTTACATCAGCCGGAGTAACATTCTCAAAAACTTTGTAGACGAGGGGCGATGCCTTCATAGCGTTCCGGAGGCTTTGACGCTGCTGGTCAGTCGCATTGGGGAAAAAAGTGATTGCGTAACCCTGATGCCCCTGGGTGCTGACCAGCAGTGTCGATTGAACACCTGGAGCTTGATAGTCACCCCGCCCTTCGGGATGGGGTCTTGAGAGAACTTCCTTGTCGAAGGCGCTTATCTGAGCGTTAGTAACGTCCTTCTTGAAGTACATAACTAAGCTGGCGGGCACGTCTGGCCCGATCCGCCTCATCTCCGGTTGCCCAGACCCACCCCGAGGACACGCGAGACTTAGCAATGCCAATGAATGGACTGCTAATAAAAGGGCGACTCGGAAACTTCCACTCATATTGACACCTCTTTACGGCTTTCGAGTTTGGTCCGGGATCGGCTTCATTGGCTCGTGCAGAGCATCTGGAGAAGTTTCTTGGAACGTCCAGACTTGCTTCGTTACCATTTTCCCATTTTCATAGGCATAGCTCCAAACGCCCTAAAAAACCTGAGATCTCTTCGAAAATGCCGGTTTTCGACATTTAACTGGATCAGTAGGTTTCCAGACTAGGTCAGAACAGGGTACGGACCAAGGTAATTCAGGGGTGACGCTTCGCAGCCAATGCCCGGCTGCAGCTCACTCGGGTAGCAACAGGAGTCGAGTGTCGTTATGAAAAAAGCCCCTTTAGCCCTCTCCAGTGTTCTCGCGGTGATGCTGTTGGCCACCAGCGGATTTGCGCAGTCTGATCGCCGCCAATCCACCCCGCAGACGAATAACGGCGACAGCACGATCAGGACCAGCCGCGTGGTGGGCCCAGGCAGATCTTCAAATCATGTCGTAAACAGCAGCGAGGCGCGCCAAACTTCCGGTGTGACATTGGCGGCTACTACATCGCGTTCCACAGGTAATCACGCTTTACCGACTGAGGGTTCAAGAAGCTCAAGCGAACCAGCCTGGGGTAACGCGGCAATTATAAGGCCGGCAATAGAGACTTCAATCGACGTATCGCCTGCAACTGCCGAAGCCAGTGTGTCGCCAAGTTCGCTGACCCGAATCTACCGGGTCGGAGTGGGTGATGTGCTCGATATTCGTTTGCTCAACACACCGACACACGAATCAACTCTGTTCACAGTGTTGCCGGGTGGCCTCGTCGAGTATCCGCTCATAGATGGGCCGCTCAAGGTCGTCGGTTTAAGCGCGGAAGAAATTGCCGCCCGCCTGACGGGCAAGATAAAAGTCATCGCTGATCCACGCGTCGTCGTCAGTGTTCGCGATCATTCAAGTCATAACGTAATTGTGACGGGGTTGGTCTACAGCCCGGGATCCAAAGTATTGAGACAGGAAGCTGTGCCCCTTTACGTTGTTCTTGCGGAAGCTGTTGCTCGACCCGGCGCGGCAAGGGCCACAATTGGCCGGGCCGGCCAATCCATCGCGGTGGACCTCGGCGATCAGGCTGCCACCTCAACACTCCTGTTCGATGGAGATATGGTCACAGTTTCAACTGCTCCCCCATCCTCGTATTACGTCTCCGGAGAGATTAACTCACCAGGCGAGAAGACGTATCACGCGGGCCTGACTTTAACTCAGGCTATTCTTGCGAGCGGCGGCATTACCCGGAAAGCGAGCGGCAAAGTCAAAATCTCGTCGACAACCGCCGGCAAAGCTTCGACCGCCGACGAATACAACGTCAAGGAAATACTCGAAGGGCGCAAACCTGACCCGATGCTCAAGCCTGGAGATCGTCTCGAGATTATCCACGGGCGGTGGTGAATGTTCTCGCCCATCTTCGCTTCATAGATGCTCCTGCTCGTACTTACTAGTAGCACCCATGCGGGAGTTCTTTTAACTCGCCTGTTCTTCTCTTCGACTCTTCCCTGTAAACTGCGACGGTCAACGGCCACAGCTAATGGTGTCTTAAGACCCCGAGTCGCCCAACATATTGGCTAATCGCCAAAGAACTAGCTTGTACGCCGACATACGACGGCGTATTATCCGACTGTGAAAGTAGCGCGGCATATAGCGGTAACAGTAATGATAGCCGCGCTAACGTTTTCGGTTTCGCTGCCTTCCAAAGCTACCACTCAGCCCGCATCAAACCCGACTCAAGACTCCGCTGCTCCCAGTGCTGCCGAAAAGGAGCTGTTTACAAAAGGGCAGAACCTTTATCTTCTGGGCAACTACACCCAGGCCGCGGAAGTTCTGGAGGGCTTTCTCATAACGTATCCCAACAGCATTATTGCTGATCTGGTTTTGCTGTGGCTGGGCCGCTCGTATTATCAACTTGGAAAGTTTAGCGAAGCCGTAGACGTCGGCAAGCGTTTGCGGGCGATTAAGGACACGCCATTCGCCGATATCTATGACAGCGAGTTGGCTAGCGCGCGCCGTGAAGCTGCTTCACGGCAGACAAGCGCCGGCATGGGTGACAACCCAGTGTCGCCAGCACTCAAGCGGCAGGGTGACTCCCGGCCGGAATCCCCGGCATCGCGAAACCGTTACGCGGCAGAAGCCGGCCCGACTCGCACTCTAACCATCCGAAACGTCCCCAGCAGCGCAACGAGGCCCGCGTCCCGGAAACCGTTGGCAAACAGCCGGGCGAACGCCGGGCTCAAGTCCAATCGTCCCGTAACTCGGCAACGCGTTAATGCGATACCGTTGAACTCGAAACGCGCAACCGCAGCGAACAACACAACCGCCCGGGCGGCACGTCTTTCCTCGACCCCCCGAAACAGAAGCGCGTCCAATAGAGAAATGGTTTACTCAGGGAAGGCGAATCAGTCTTCTCGCCAGCGTGTGCCTGCGACCCAACACCGAATCGCACAAAGCAAACAGGTGGCCGCCGCAAAGTCAAAGCTCTCGTCACAGTCGCCACGGCCGTCATCGTCTCGAGCCTCACGCAACGGCGCCAGCGCCCAGCTTTCCCTCCCTCGCGCGGCGGCGTCCGTTCGTAACCCCGCACCGCGGCGAAGCCGAGCAAACGCCAACCGGCCCGATGTACGCAGTATCAGTCTCCAACGAAGCCGTAGCACCGCAAGCTATCGACCTAAAATTTCAGAGCCCGCCAGGCTGAATCAATCGCCGGTCAGGAAACGTTTGATCGCCAATCGCAGTGATGATTCAGCCCCTGCGGCGGTCCTTAACAGACCAACGGCAACGGGCGGTTTGTACAGTATGATTGATGCGTCTGCTACCAACGGACTAGTGGGAACGACACGGCAGCCGCCGGTGACTGTGATATCGAAACGGGTAAATGCCAGGCCCGGCGAGATAGTTTATCTTTCCTTCATAGTTCGGAATTCCGGCAGCGCCAGGCAAAGGTACGAGTTTCGGCTTAGCGCCCCAGATGCGCCGGAAGCGAAAATCTACGTGGATTCAAACGGGGACGGGATTCATCAAGACGACGAACTTCCGGTCACCGGTTCACCCGTGGTTGAACTCGCGAATAGCGAGCTATCACTTCTTCTGGAGATAACCGTGCCGCGCAACGCCTTTGAGGGTCAGCAGTACTCCTACACGCTGACTGTACTCTCGTCTGATAAAGAGGAGGTTGTGGCGACCGCTACCTCCACGCTTACCGTGTCTTCGATCCGCGCGCGTCTTCGTCTGCCAAACATTGCCGGAGACAATGCTGCGCTTGCCGCGCTCGCAAGATCTCCTTAATGGCACTAATCGAAAAAGCGAATAGACCGGCTCGACGAAAGTTGGCCGAACTGCTCATCGCAAAGTCCATCATTGAGACGTTGCTGGTGGGCGCCATTGCGGTGGTCTTCTACCTGAGCCTCTTTCCTCCTTTTTTTCGTGGTTGGGGTGAAACTGCGCCACATGAGATCGCTGGCTGGGCTGTGAATCAAAACTCGCCATGGGAACGAGTTCAGGTACAACTGTTCATAGACGGTGGTTTCGTCGCTACCGCCGTCGCAAACCGTTCGCGGCCCGACGTACAGGCCGCGGGGTGGTCCGCGGACGAGTGGCACGGCTATTTTTTCCCGGCCCCGCCGCTGACACCCGGCGAACATGTGGCACAGGTATATGCGATGCACGGAGCCGGCACCCGACGTACGCTGCAGCTTCTGGGTGATCCCATACGCTTCGTCGTTGATGCAAACGGCGTATTGCATTCTCCTGCGCAAAAGGGGAGTTAACCCTTTCACTTCCGGGACGTCCTACTATGTTTCAAAGCACGGTTGGTATTGATCAGGAGAAGGAAGACAGGTCATTGGCAGGATGGGAGATTGCGTCGGTCGTTACGTCTTTGCTGATCGCGGAATGGATCGTACTTTCGTTCGCCGGTCGCAGCAAACTCGTGGGCGCGATTCCGGTAGTACTGGCGTTCGTCTTTATGTATCTCTCGCACAGAATACATGGCGAGACAATGCGGGAGGTTGGATTCCGAACCGATAACTTTCTGCGAGCGGCAAAAGTATTATTCTTGCCGACACTCGCAGGGGCCCTGCTGATTGCGCTCGCCGGATGGCTAAATGGCGGAGTTCGCTACGGGCTAATCGTATCGCGGCCGAGACTCCTTTGGCTGCCTCTCTGGGCTCTCGCGCAGCAATACGTTCTGCAGGGCTTTATAAATCGGCGCGCCCAAATGTTTTTGTCGCCCGGCGCTGGAAGTGTCATTCTTGTGGCCGGGGTATTCAGCCTGTTGCACTTGCCTAATCTGCCGCTGGCGGCGGCGACCTTTCTCGGCGGTCTGCTGTGGGCGGCGGCTTACCAACGGGTTCCCAATCTACTGGCGCCGGCCATCTCGCACGCGGTGCTGTCGTTACTTCTTGCGTTCAGTCTGCCGCCGGCCTGGCTCAACAGCCTCCGCGTTGGCTTCAAATACTTCGCTTAGCAGGGGATCTAAGGTATTCCCTGACGCTGAATGCGACACAGTTAGTCTCTCAAAATAGTTCTTTCAAGGGTACTGTACGTGTTGAACACTGATTTGCTATAATCCCCGCGCCTTGCAAAGAGAGCAGATTGGGCGGTCGCTGCTCCGACATTACGATGGCGGAGGAGAGGAAAGTCCGAACACTAAAGGGCAGCGAGCCCGCTAACAGCGGGGCGTCGGGAATTCTAATCAACCTAACGGGCGGTTAGGGTCACGGCGACGACAAGTGCAACAGAGAATAGACCAGCCGCGGTCTTTGAGGTCTCAAATTGGGATCTCAAATAGGATTTCGGATTTAGAATCCGAGATCTGAAACCGGGGTGATGGGTGAAACGGTGCGGCCCTCCAGGGCTTAAAGTAAGAGCGCACCGGCGCGTGTGGTGACACATGCGGCCAGGCAAACTCCTCGCGGTGCAAGACCAAATAGGGAGGCGTCAACAGGGCTGCCCGCCCGAATCCCGATATATCGGGATACGACCTCCGGGTAGGTCGCTTGATCCATTTGGCAACGAATGGACTAGATGAATGATCGCCACTCCGATTTCCAATCTGAGTTCTCAGATTGGAAATCGGAGTACAGAATTCGGCTTATAGATCTGCTCTCAATTTTGCATGGCGCCTGCTGACCAGAAGCGGCGTTTCAGAAAGCAATCCACTAAAGTTCCGAAGGAGAGACAGCAAAGATGGCAAATCGCAAGGGAGTCTTTATTGGCGCCTACGTGCCCAATGAACTCAAAGAATCGCTGCGCCGCCGCGCCGCTGCCGAGCATCGAACGCTTTCTCAGGAAATCACACGAATTTTGACGGAAGCGATACACGGTCGCGGTCTGCCTGCGGGCAGCATCGACCGCCGTAATACGCAGTCGGGCCCGCGTCGTCGCTCCGCTGATCCACAGCCTCGTCGCCGCGCGAACGACATCACCTACGTTTCTACTGACAACAAGCGCAGCAGTGATTAGGGATAGCACCTCCCGCCTTTGGAGATTCACACCTGTTCTGAGTCCTATCGTTGACTCGTCTTCGTATTAAGCCAGGCGCTACAAAAATCATTCGGAATACGATTTGAGATTTTTGGTCTTAGTAGTTGTGGTGGGGCTCTTGTTCGCGCTCCTGCTCCGACGCTTGTTGCCATACCTGCGAACCGCGCGCGGGATTCTCAAAGCGATACAACAGGTGCGTCAGTCGAGCTCAGTGGGATCCTTCAGTTCAGCTACCAGGAAGACGCCGGCCCACGATCGTTTGGTTCGCTGCAGCGTCTGCAGTACCTGGATTCCTGCGGCCCGGGCGCTACCGTCTGATTCACCGTCGGAGGTTTTCTGTTCGGAGAATTGCAGGGCCCAGGCCGGGGCCCGCGGCAAGGGAAGGGCTGTCCGATGATCACCCAGCTTGCACTTCCTCAGGCAGCACGTTTCCCGCATCGTGAATTGCCCTGTCAGTGTTCGTAAAGAAAAGAATCACCATGCCGACGACGAAGAAAACGATTAGTGACAGAATTGCCTGCCGATAAGAGTTGGTGCTGGCGGCGACGATACCGAAGATGAGCGGTCCAAGCCATGACGTCCCCCGCTCTGAGATTTCGTAAATGCCAAAAAACGACGCCTCCCGTCCCGCCGGAATCATGCGCGAAAACAGAGCGCGCGATAACGCCTGGGAGCCGCCGAGCACCACCGCGATCGCAAAACCCATAACCCATGCCTGGGGAATCGTTTTGAGAAAGCCGTAAGCGTAGATCACAATTCCCGACCAAAGGGCGAGCGACAAGAGGATTGCTCTTTTTGTTCCCATAGCCCTGGCGATGCGCGCGAACAACAAGGCTCCGCCAAAAGCTGCAAACTGAACCATCAGGATCAGTCCCACCAGGAATGATCGATCAGGCTTAAGCCCGCGAGAGACGAAGAGCTCCTGCTCCAGGAAAACTCCGGACATCACGATGACGGTTTGGATTCCGTCATTAAAAACCAGATACCCGATCAGGTATCTGAGCGTGTGACGCAGCCGGCCCAGCTCGCGGAAGGTTGACAGGGTTTCAGTGAAGGCGAGACCCAGGTAAGACGTACCCGCCGCTAGTCGTTTTGGCGCGCCACGCTCCTTCAATCTGGCAAAAGTCATAAGAGCGAATCCACCCCACCACAGTCCGGCGGACAGAAGCGAAATGCGAACAGCCAGGTTCGCGGCTGCGCTGCCTTTACTCTGCGCCCAAATCACCAGGCCCAGATTCAATGCCAACAGCAACCCGCCACCGAGGTATCCCATGGCAAAGCCCCGGCTCGACACTTTATCGCGCTGATCTTCAGTGGTGATTTGCGGCAGGAAAGCATTATAAAAAACGACGGAAGCCCCGAAGCAAAGATTGGCAACGATAAACAGCAGCCCACCTAAAAGATACAATCTGCCTGTGATGAAAAAGAGCAGGCAAGTGGCACAGGCTCCCGCGTAACAGAACAAGGCCATCAGGCGCTTCTTCAAATGCGAATAGTCCGCGATAGCGCCAAGGACGGGCAGGAAAAAGGTCTGCAGAAATACCGATATAGCTACGCAAAAAGGGAAGAAAGACTTGGCCGTCACGCTGCCGAGTGGCCAGAAGCTTATTATCGTGCCGTTCTCGTTTCCCAGAACGCCCTGGGCAAGCCCGGTCAAGTAAACGCCCAGCAGGGTTGTAGCTACAGTGGTGCTAAAGGCGGAGTTGGCCCAGTCGTACATCATCCAGGCGAAAATCTCGCGCCGGTCGTTCTTCCTGAAGGTCTCCCTCGGGAGATCGTGGTTGGTCATGAATGTGCTTTTGCCTTCGCGGTAAGCGCCTCGACGATAACCGGGGTGATGTCGGCGAGCGATCCGATTCGAGTGGCGAGATGATCGCGGCCCTCGCCCCAAATCAGGGTTGGCACCAGGTTGAGCGTATGGTTGCGTACCCCGAGGTCCTCGATGTTTCCGTGGTCGCTGGTTAGAAGCACAGTGTTGGAACTGAGATCCAGATGAGCCAGCAGCGCGCGAATGTATCGGGCCAGGGACTGCAAAACAGCACGCGCACCTTGCGTGTCCTGGGCATGGCCCATCTTGTCCGTGATGAAGTATTCATACAGCGTGAACTGATGTTCGGCAACAATGCTCGCCAGGATCGTTCCTGCTTCTTCAGGAGAGCGCAGCGAAACGGGTTCGCCGCGCTCGATTAGCATTGCATTAGTGAAGTCCTGATAAACAGCCCGCCCTGCAATCAAGTCTTCGAGGGTGTTGAAGCGCATTCCCGCCGCCTCGACGGCCCCGGTCGTGGCGGAGATCCAGCGGGGCCGCTCCGTGAAGAATCGTTGCGTATAGGTGTTTGCGAAAGTGATCGGGTCTACGCCTGCCTGTTGGAGCTGAAGAAATATTGAATGCTCCTGAATGATCTGAAGCAAAGCCTGATTGGGAAAGCCCTGCTTGTGGTAGCCAATCGCCGCAGGGGCGTTAACGCCGGTCAGGATAGTGGTTTGTCCGGACGCGCTTTGCGGCCGCCCTTCAACTCCCAAGCAAGCGTCGGTGCGAACAAGTCTGCCGTCATAAAGCAGTTCAGGCTCTTCATTCTGAAAGATGGCGAGCGGCGCTGCATCAAGGCCATCGAGTGGATTGTGTGGACCTCGAGTACCGATACCCAGCCCATCGATAAAGAAGAGGAGTACAGACATGAACGCGATGAATAGCATTCTCCGGGAGCCTGACGCAAGTTCGTTAACCCAATACGGTTGACTAAGTAGTACTGTTTCATTAGCACCGCACTTCAGTGCGGTGATCCATCATGGAGCACATACTAACCGTTTCAACGGTTTCACGGTAAACCGTTGAAACGGTTCAGGGATCAATGAATCGGCTGTAACACCTGACTGAAGTCAGGTGTTAATGAGATTAGCGTTGTCAGCGGTCGCTGATGAGGCCTCGCTCCCGATAGGAGTTGAGTTTGTTGTGGAGGGTCTTCAGGCTGATCTGAAGCAGTTCGGCGGCGCGGGTCTTGTTGTTGCCAGTCTTTTCCAGGGTGCGCAGAATCATTTGTCGTTCGACCACGTCGATAGGGGTGCCAACCGGAAGCGTTATCGTATCTTCCTCGCGGACGCGCTCGCGCTGATCAAAGGGATACGGTGCGAAGTGATGACGCTCGATCTGTTCCCCGGAGCAGATAATGACGGCGCGCTCAATCACATTTCGCAGCTCCCGAACATTTCCGGGCCAGGCATGGAACTGGAGAGCTCCCAATGCCGCCGGGCTAAGAAAACGCGCCGGTCGATGGTGTTTCTCTGACAATTGCGCGACCAGATGTTGGGCCAGCATGGGCAGGTCTTCCTTGCGCTCGGCAAGCGTAGGCAGATGGATCGTAATGACGTTAAGCCGGTAGAGC